>JAUNRY010000002.1 GCA_030539475.1 Bacteroidia bacterium
GTTAACATTTAGTTTTTAATAGGCAAATTTTGAAGAATATCTTTGTTGAAGTTTTACATTTTGATAAAGTTTTTATTGCTGAGGTGCAAAAGTTGAGTATATTTTGAAAGTGTTTGCCGGAACGGGAAATATTTTTCTTATTTTTTCTTTTTGGATTTGCGAATTAAACTTTTGCTTCGTCCCGATATAGCTCTCCTTACTCTAATTAGAAATCTTTTGCTGGGATTAGATTTTATGTAAGACTCGATGTGGCGTTGCTTTTTCTCTTCGAGAATCTGATTGATTTCGATAAGGATGCCCGATTCTTCCACATCGCCGAATTCATCGTTGATAGACGTCCCAAAAAAACGCATGTAGGGCGATAATCCCATGTAGGCGTTGATAAGCGGCGGAATGTTCAATCCGATGTCGCGCACTTCCTTGTTGAGAATTTTGTAATCATCTTTAAAGTTTTTTCCTTTAAACAGGCGTTCCATTTTAGGAATATCGGTATTTGTAACCAGCGGATTTATGGGAGTTACCAGTTTATCGGGGTCGGGAAAATGTTTGTGCATGAAATACAAAATCATGTTGCGGGCATCTTTGTTGTAAGTGCCGTACATGGTAACTTTACCGAAGAAATATTTTATCGACGGGTCAATTACGGTGAGCGCGCCCAAACCGTCCCACAAATTATCGAGCGCAAAAATTCCTTTTCGGCTCTTCAGCGTGGATTGGTAATCGAGCGATACAAACGAACGCCCTAATTCTACGGTAAACGGCAGGTAATTTTCGATAAAATCGTTGGAGAAATTCAGCAAATGTGCTGTGGCAAGCATCGGTTTTCCGTTTTCATCGAAATCTACTTTTTTACCGAAGATAAACCGGTATCCACCCAAAATCTCTTCTTTTTCCGGATCCCACACAATAAGTTGGTGATAGGGATGGTCCATCATATCGTATTTATCGATGTCGGCTTCCAGTCCGGTTCCGCCGCCGTAATATCGAAAAGCAATTTCACGCAACCGACCTACTTCGCGCATCAGGTTGGGCGAGTCGTGAGCGGTGAAGATATAAATTTCGTTATCGGCTTTATTTGTGGTTCGTATCCTTTTTTCTACGGTTAGTTCTTTCTTAATAAGGGTTTTATCAATAGGATCGATGATTTTTTCCATACTCAATTATTGTCTTGTTTAGGTAAATTGTAAACGATGGTTTTTATTTCTTCCGCCCATTGAGCAGCGCTTTTTGATTTGTCTAACGATTGCCAGGGAATTGGCTTCCCAAACGTGATGTGAAATGTTTGCCCTTTGTTTTTAAACATTTCTCCCGGTAAGTAGATAAGTTCTATGTTGAATTTTAATCCCAGTGATTTGCGTATGTTGGCAAAATTATAAAAAAAGTTGGAGTTTTTCGCGTCGAAATGCACAGGAATAACGTCTCTTTTGTGCTCAACGGCTTTAACCACAAAGCTTTTCATCCATTCCAAATCCCGGATTTCACCGCCCTGTTTTCGGGAACACAACCCCGCCGGAAACGTAATTATTTGATTTTCCGATGCGTAAGCTTCGTTTATGGCCGCTGCCGACTGTTTGGCTTGCGAACCGTATTTGTTGATGGGAACAAAAATTGACTCCAGGTTTTTTATTTTCAGCAACACATCATTTACCAAATAACGGATTTTTCCGTCGTATTTCTCGCCCAAAAACGCAGAAAGGCAAATACCGTCGAGTCCGCCAAGCGGATGGTTGGAGGCAAAAACAAACTTCCCCTCGGCGGGAATATTCTCTTCTCCGTGAATTTCCAGGGTTAGTTTAAATTCCTTTTCCACCAGCGCGTGCATGAAATCAACGCCGTATTTATCGTGATTGCGTTCAATAATCGCGTTCAGTTCATCTTGATGCACTGCGCGTTTTAAGTAGTTTATCGCAAATTTCGGGATTTTGTTGTAGTGGTTTTTTGCTTTTGACTTTAAAACCCCGTCGATATCTAATTTGAAATCAGTTTTTTCTGACATAATGACTTTCCAATAACGCACAAAAATACAAAATAATTAAGAAAAACGTGTAAGCTGTCTCTATTTATTTAATAGGGTGGAAATATTCTACACCGGTAGCGAAATTATTTTTCGATTAATTATCATAAAATCAGTTAAATGTGTACTTGTTGATAACTTTTTGAAAAAAAATGTGTGGAAAAGTGGGGGAAAGTGGAATATTTTTGTAATTTTACCGCAAAAATCAACTGTTCAGTTGCTTTGCGCAGTGGTTGTGTGGCGAATGTATCTACGAAACAATGGCATATTCACCAAATTTCAATTGAATTACGATTAAATTACTGTTTAAATAAAATGTTGCAATTCTTAGGAAATATTGAAGCGAAAGCCGATGCCAAAGGGCGGATTTTTGTTCCGGCCACTTTTCGTAAGCGGCTGCAAAGCGCCAACGAGGAGTTTTTGGCGCTTCGCAAAGATATTTTTCAGGATTGTTTGGTGCTGTATCCGGGAACGGTTTGGGAAAATGAAATTGAGACTTTGCGTGCCCGGCTCAACAAATGGAACAGAGATCAACAGCAAATTTTTCGTCAGTTTGTGCTTGATGCCGAACGCATTGAAATGGATGCCAGTGGGCGAATTTTAATCCCGAAACGATATTTGCAACTGGCCGGTATCGATACCGAAGTCCGTTTTCTGGGCGTGGACGATACAATTGAGATATGGGCAAAAGAGAAACTGGAAAAACCATTGGTTGCTCCGGAAGACTTTTCAGCAAAGTTACAAGAATTAATGGAATAGAAAAGCATTCAAGGGTTTCAATCCGGTGGATGCTGTATAGGTGAAATTGAGAATCGAAAAAATGGAACGAGGAAGGCGATCTGGAATTCGCTTCACTCCTGAATCGTCAATCGTAAATTGTAAATTGTAAATCCCCAATGGCAGATTACCACATACCGGCATTGCTTCACGAAAGCGTAAACGGGTTGAATATTCGTCCCGACGGGGTGTATGTAGATGTAACTTTTGGCGGTGGAGGCCATTCTCGGGAGATACTGAAACGGCTGGGGCCAAACGGCAAATTGCTTGCCTTTGACCAAGATGCCGATGCTTTCCAAAACCGCATTCCCGATTCGCGTTTCACGTTCGTGAGAAGCAATTTCCGCTTTTTAAAAAACTTCCTTCGTTACCACGATGTGGATGAAGTGGACGGAATTTTGGCCGACTTGGGCGTTTCGTCGCATCACTTCGACGATTTGGAGCGTGGCTTTTCTTTCCGCCTACCGGGCGATTTAGATATGCGGATGAACCGTCTGGCGCAAAAAACGGCTGCCGATGTGCTTAACGAATACGCTGTGGAGAAACTGTCGGATATTTTCTTCTTTCTCGGCGAATTGAAAACGGCACGTAAAATTGCGTCGGCGGTTTCCGCTTTTCGGCAAACGAAAAAAATAGAAACCGTTTCCGATTTTGTGGAAATCATGAAGCCTTTCACGTTTCGTGAAAAGGAAAACAAAACCCTGGCTCAGGCATTTCAGGCGCTACGGATTGAGGTGAACGATGAGTTGACGGCGCTCGAAGAAATGCTCACGCAAGGATTGCAGGTATTGAAGCCCGGAGGGCGATTCAGTGTAATATCGTATCATTCGCTGGAGGATAGGCCGGTGAAGAATTTCTTCAGAACCGGTAATTTCGAAGGCGAGATTGTCAAAGATTTTTTCGGGAACGTGCAAACTCCTTTTGAGTTAATCAATCGGAAAGTCATTGTTCCTACGGAAGAAGAGCAGCGAAATAATTCGCGGTCGCGGAGCGCGAAATTGAGAATCGCGGAAAAAAAGTAAAGACGGTGCGCGCACCCTCTGTACAACCGAATAAAAATGAAAGTAAAATTCAACAACATCAGAAAATCGTTCGTGCATGTTTTTGGCGGAAATGTTCTTACCGAAAACTTTTTCTCCAAGAACCTTATGTTTATTGCTATTCTGGTGATAATCATGATTTTATTTATCAGCCATCGCTACACGGTTCTGCAACGTATAGCGCAAATGGAACGGTTGAAAGTTGAGTTGAAAGACGCGAAATACGAGTCGCTCGACATCTCGTCCGATTTAACCGAAGCCAGCCGCCAAAGCCAAATTGAAAAGCGGGTAGAGCAATCGGAATTGGGGCTGAAAGTTACTAACGAGCCGGTTTATCGCATTCAAAAGAAAAAATAATTTCGGTAGAGACGCGGCACGCCCCCGTCTGTACTTTCACAAAGCAAACCATAAGTATGGGAAAAAAAGCCGATGAAAATAAAAAAGCAATATTAGGCCGATACGGCATAATTGTGTCGTTTTTGCTGCTGTTTGGAATGATGATTATCTTCTCGGCAGGAAGAATAGCTTTCTCGGCCGAAGGCAGGAAGTGGCGCGAGGTAGGAGAGAAAGAAACCATTATAAAAGACCGGATTATACTCCCAAAACGCGGAAATATTTACACCTACGACGGCAAATTGCTGGCAACCAGCGAACCGCTGTTCAGCATTTACATGGACTTTTGGGCGGAGGGAATGCAAAAAGATACACTCATGAAATACGTGGGCGACCTTTCGGCGGCATTGTCAAAAAAATTCCCCGACAGAACGGCCACTCAATACCGCAACCTGATTATAAACGGTTGGAAACTTCGCGAAAAAGAACAACAACAGATTGAAGAAAATAACCGGCGCGGTATCGACAAGCGTGTAACGCTTAAATCGCGTTACGTGCGCATCCTTCGTCCCGATATTTCGTATGTCGATTTAAAGGAAATTCGCACATATCCGTTTCTAAATCAGCGTTCGAACCGCAGCGGCCTCATTGCCGAAGAAAAAAACGCCCGCAAGCGTCCGTTCGGCAACCTTGCCAACCGAACGGTAGGAAACGTTTACAAAGATTTGGCTAAAGGCGGGGCCAGCGGGCTGGAAATGAAGTACGACTCGCTTTTGCGCGGCGTTGAAGGAGTGAAAAGCCGCCAGAAAATTCAAGGCCGATGGACCGATATAGAAGAAGTGGCCGCCAAAGACGGATACGATATAATTACCACCCTTGATGCAGATATTCAGGATATTACCGAGCGGGCGTTGCGCGCCAAACTCGAAGAAACTTCCGCCGAATCCGGCACCGCGATAATTATGGAAACCAAAACCGGCGAGATTAAGGGCATTGCCAATCTCGACCGCATGAGCAACGGAAATTATGCCGAAGGCAATCCAAACGCTTTTTCGTACATGAACGAACCCGGCTCTACGTTTAAAACCGTTACCGTTATGGTGGCGCTCGACGACGGAATTGTTGCGCCAACCGATTCGTTTCACGTGGGCAACGGCCTATACCAATACAACCGGCGGTGGGTGCGCGACCATTATTGGCGTCGCGGGCAAGACCGCGGATACTTGACGGTAATTGAAGGAATGGAAATTTCGTCGAACGTGGTAATGGCAAAAATCGTATTGAAAGGTTACGAGAAAAACCCCGAAAAATTTGTGAAAGGAATCGACAGGATTGGCTTGCGTAAAAGCCTCACGTGGGATGTTCCGTTGAACGGGATAGAAGGAACTTCGTCCATCCGCTATCCCGACGACAAGATAAATTATTGGTCCAAAACCACACTTCCGTGGATGTCTTACGGCTACGAATCCAAAGTGCCTCCCATTTACATACTTATGTTCTACAACGGTATTGCCAACGGCGGAAAAATGATAAAACCTTTTATCGCCAAAACGCTGGTGAAAGACGGCAAAGTGGAACAAGAATACCGGGCGGAAGTGATAAACGAAAAAATATGTAAAGACAGCACATTGGCGCAAATTCACAGAATGCTGCAGGGTGTTGTTGAAAACGGAACGGGCAAAGTGGTGAAATCCGACTTTTTTGACATTGCCGGAAAAACCGGAACGGCGCAAATTGCCGGCGGCGGCGGCTACAACAACGGCTATTTTGTTTCGTTTTGCGGGTATTTCCCGGCAGACAATCCTCAATACACCTGTTTTGTGGGGATTAGAAAACCGCAAGGCTCGCCATCGGGTGGTCTGCAGGCCGGCATGGTTTTCAAAAATATTGCCGAGCAAACGTTCGTGCGGCGCACGCGCCAAACGGTAGAAGAAGTTAGGATAGATTCTGCGCTGCAAAAAATGCCGGTGGTTAAAAACGGAAGTTGGGAAAACAACCAAGCGGTTTTGTCGATGATGGATTTCAAATCGGCGATGTCCGACTCGGCTTCCGATTGGGTAACCGTAAAATACGACAGTGTCCTATATCAGCCGGAGGCTTTAACCATTGCCCGGAACACGGTTCCCCGCGTAATCGGGATGGGCGCCCGCGATGCGGTTTACCTGCTGGAGAAATCGGGTTTGCGGGTAAATCTCACCGGATCGGGGAAAGTGGTGTCGCAATCGTTCGCGCCGCAAAGCAAATTGGTGAAAGGAACAACCATCAGTATAACGCTGAGGTAGGGGAAAGATGGGACACGATGGCCTTGCCTTCGTGAAAAGGCCTCCCTAAAGTCCGTAAATTGATACAACTAAACAACTAAAATATGCAACTCAGTAAACTCATAGAAAATTGCAAAATAGTTTCCCTGCACGGAGAGCGCGATGTGGAAGTTGAATCCATCACTTCCGATTCGCGGCAAGTGCAGCGAGGTTCGCTTTTCATTGCGGTGGAGGGTATCAATACGGATGGGCACGACTACATAGGCAAAGCCATTGAGCAAGATGTGTTGGTGGTGGTTTACGATAAACCCATGTTCGAAGAATATTTTTCGCGGGTTACCTACGTTCAGGTAGAAAACTCGTCGGTTGCTCTGGCGCAAATCGCTTCGCGATGGTTCGATAATCCCTCGGAGCAATTGAAGCTGGTGGGCATAACCGGCACAAACGGCAAGACTACCGTTGCTACAACGCTGCATCGCATGTTTCTCCAATTGGGTTATGGAGCAGGCTTGCTCTCTACCGTAGCCAATTACATAAACAACGATGTTTTCCCAACCACCCACACCACGCTCGACCCCATCACCCTCAACTCCTTTCTCCGAAAAATGGTGGACGCGGGATGTGAATATGCCTTTATGGAAGTCAGCTCGCACGCTGTTCATCAAAACCGGGTGCACGGATTGCGTTTCGTGGGCGGCGTTTACACCAACCTCACGCAAGACCATCTGGATTACCACAAAAATATGCTGGAGTACCGGAACGTGAAAAAAGCGTTTTTCGATTCTCTGCCCCAAACAGCTTTCGCGCTAACCAATTCCGACGATAAGAACGGGCCGGTGATGGTGCAAAACACCAAGGCTCAAAAGCACACTTACTCCGTGAAAGGGTTGGCGGATTTTAAAGCCCGCATTCTGGAAAAGCATTTCGACGGAACGGAAATAGAGATAAACGAACGGCAGCTTATTGTGCAATTTGTGGGCGTGTTCAACGTATATAACCTGCTGGCGGTTTATGGCACAGCCGTGTTGCTGGGGCAGGAGCCGGAAGAGGTGTTGCGCGTTTTATCGCTCCTTAAACCGGTTGCCGGACGTTTTCAAACCATTCGTTCACCCAAAAATATTACGGCAATTGTTGACTATGCCCACACACCCGACGCGCTTTCCAACGTGCTTAGCGCCATTCACGAAGTGCTTGCCCAAAAAGGGCATATTATTACGGTGGTGGGCTGCGGCGGAAACCGCGATCGCACCAAACGCCCCATCATGGCGCGCGAAGCCGTGGAGCAGAGCAACAAGGTAATTCTCACCTCAGATAATCCCCGGTTCGAGGAACCGCAGGATATTATCGATGATATGGTTGCCGGGCTTGATGATGCTCAGCGCCGTACAACGCTTTCGATTCTCGATCGCCGCGAAGCGATAAAAACCGCTTGTGCACTGGCAAACCCCGGCGATGTGATTCTCGTAGCCGGAAAAGGGCACGAAGATTATCAGGAGATTAAAGGCGTGAAACATCATTTTGATGATAAAGAAGAAATTGAAAAAATAATGAAATAATTATTCAATATGCCAATTCACGCCTAAATTGGCACATTGGCACATTAAAAAATTGACACATTGATATGTTGTATTACCTCTTTCAATATTTAGATAAACTCGATTTTCCCGGAGCCGGGATGTTCCAGTTCGTAACTTTTCGCGCGGCTATGGCTGCCCTCATATCGCTGTTGTTTTCGGTGATTGTGGGCGCGAAAATCATTCGCATGTTGCAACAAAAACAAATTGGCGAAACCATCCGAAACCTCGATCTGGAAGGCCAGTACAGCAAACGCGGAACACCCACCATGGGCGGCGTAATTATTATTTTATCTATTTTAGTTTCCATTCTGCTGATGGGAAAACTGGAGAACATATACATCATTCTGATGATAATAAGTACCGTGTGGTTGGGCGCGCTGGGTTTTGCGGACGATTACATAAAGGTTTTCAAGAAAGACAAAGAGGGGCTGAAAGGGAAGTTCAAAATTATTGCACAAATTGGCTTGGGGCTGATTGTGGGATTAACCATGTACCTGAGTCCCGATATTGTTTCGCGTGAAAACACCGAGGTGCGGGTAAACAACGTTATCCAGGAAGTGCAGTATTTGGAGCAGGATGTGAAAACCACCAACACCACTATCCCTTTTGTCAAGAACAACAATTTCGATTATCGGTCGCTGGTGTCGTGGATGGGCGATTTTGCCGACGAAGCCGTTTGGGTTGTTTTTGTGATAGCCGTGATTCTCATCATAACGGCCGTTTCCAACAGCGCCAACCTAACGGATGGGCTTGACGGTCTGGCCTCCGGTTCATCGGCTGTTATCGGAGTGGCGTTGGGATTGTTGGCGTACGTGTCGGGGCGCGTCGATTTCGCCTCGTACCTTAATATAATGTATATCCCCGGCAGCGACGAACTGATGGTTTTTGCCACCGCTTTTGTGGGCGCCACCGTGGGATTTCTTTGGTACAATGCTTATCCCGCACAAATTTTTATGGGCGATACGGGCAGTTTAACGCTGGGCGGGCTTATCGGTGTTTTCGCCGTACTGATTCACAAAGAGTTGTTGCTGCCCATTTTATGCGGTGTGTTTTTTGTGGAAGCGCTGTCCGTGATTCTTCAGGTTGCTTACTTTAAGTTTACCAAGAAACGAAGCGGAGTGGGGAAACGAATTTTCAAGATGTCTCCTTTGCATCATCATTTCCAAAAAGCGGGAAATGCCGGAATCGATGCCCTCATTCAAAAACCGTTTATCCCGATAACCGAACCCAAACTGGTTTCGCGTTTTTGGCTTATCGGAATGATTTTGGCGGTGGTGGCGGTGGCAACGTTGAAGATGAGGTAAAAGCCCCCTCCGGCTCCCCCAACAAGGGAGAGATGATGGGCTGCAATTAGTGAAAAGAATAATTAAAATGAAATGTATGGACGGAAACAACAATAATTTGGCTACATCAAGTCCCCCCTCGGGGGGGATTGAGGGGGGCTTGGTAATTATTCTCGGTGGCGGCGAATCCGGCGTTGGTTCCGCAATTCTTGCCAAGGCAAAGGGCTTCAACGTTTTCTTGTCGGATAGCGGAACGCTGAAAGACGAGCATCGCCAAACGCTTATCGGCTACGAAATAGATTTTGAGGAAGGCCGGCATTCCGATGAACGGATCTTGTTGGCGGCAGAAGTGGTGAAAAGCCCCGGTATCCCCGATACGGCGCCAATGATGCAGAAAATCATGGCGAAAGGCATACGCGTGATTTCCGAAATAGAGTTTGCCGGACGATATACCAACGCCAAAATGATTTGCATAACCGGAAGCAACGGCAAAACCACCACCGCGAGCCTCATTTATCATATCCTGAAATCGGCGGGATTGAATGTGGGCTTGGGCGGAAACATCGGGAAAAGTTTTGCCAGGCAGGTGGCGGAAGATAATTTCGATTATTTCGTGTTGGAGCTAAGCAGTTTTCAGTTGGAAGGGGTGTATGATTTTAAGGCTGATATCGCGGTGTTGCTAAACATTACATCCGATCACTTGGATAGGTATGGGCACAACATACAAAACTACGTGGATGCCAAAATGCGCATCATCCGCAACCAAAAAGTGGGCGATTCGCTCATCTACTGGATGGACGATCCGGTGGTTACAAAAGAGATAGAGAAACTGAAACCCGAGTCGGAGTTGTATTCGTTTACCGAAAAAAACAACCACCGGGCGTCGGCTTATTCGGAGGACAATAAAATGTATATACAAACCAAAGACAGTGTTTTCGATATGGAACTGGAGTTGCTCGCGTTGCAGGGAATGCACAATTTGTACAACTCCATGGCATCGGGAATTGTGGCCAAACTGCTCGATATTTCCGACGAAAATTTACGGCTGGCACTATCGGATTTCAAGGGTGTGCCGCATCGCCTGGAGCGAGTGGCATCGGTGAGAGGCGTGCAATATATAAACGACAGCAAGGCAACCAATGTAAACTCGTGCTGGTATGCCCTGCAAAGCATCCGGACGAAAGTGGTGCTCATCCTGGGCGGAACCGATAAAGGAAACGATTATGCCGAGATTGAAGATTTGGTAAAACAGAAAGCCCGCGCCTTGATATTCTTAGGAAAAGACAACAGCAAACTCCACCGCTTTTTCGACGGGATGGTGCCGCAGACAGCAAGCGTAAACTCTATGAAAGATGCCGTTGACGCTGCTTATCGTTTGGCAGAAAAAGGAGATACCGTGTTGCTTTCGCCCTGTTGCGCCAGTTTCGATTTGTTTGAGAATTACGAAGACCGGGGCAACCGGTTTAAGGAATGTGTGAGGAAGCTGTGATGGGGTGATGCGATTTCCAAACCGCATATTTAATATACAAACGCCGTTTAATTGAAAACTAAATAAAATGATAAAAAAAGCATTCAACAACATAAAAAATACGGTTAGCTCGGAGTCGTTTGAAGAAAATGTGGAGGCCTCCAAGTCATCCTTAAAAAGTTTTGGAGCCATCTTTAAAGGCGACAGGGTGGTGTGGCTCATCTTTCTTATTTTGTGCGTGGTTTCTCTGGTAGAGATTTTCAGCGCCACCAGCACCATTGTTTACCGTCAGCAAAACCAATGGGGGCCCATACTGCGGCACGCCATGTTCCTCATTGGCGGGGTGGGGGTTATCTTGTTCATCCACAATATACCGTACCGCTATTTTTCGTCGCTCATTTTCGTGCTCATCGCCTCCATTGTTTTGTTGCTGCTCACTCCCGTTATCGGCACAACCATAAACGGTGCCGAGCGGTGGATTTCAATTTTCGGCATCACCATTCAACCGTCGGAAATTGCCAAAATATCGCTCATGGGAACCGTGGCGTTTCTGCTCAGCAAACAAAACGGAATGAACGACGGGTTGCTTTTCAAGTGGATGATTGGGCTGATGATAGCCGTTTGCGGCATCATTGCCATGGATAACCTTTCTACCGCCGTGTTGCTCTTTGGAGTTTGTTTTCTGCTGATGTTTATCGGAAACGTAAAGTTCATGCGTTTGCTGAAAGTGGCCGGCGGCGGATTGGCAGTGGTTATTCTTTTTGTTCTTTTGCTGAAAATAATTCCGTCGGACTGGACCAACTCCGGCGCGCTTAGCCGCGTGGGAACATGGCAAAACCGCATCAACAACTTTGGCGCACACAAAGAACTCGACGAAGAGGCCTATTACACCATCACCGACGAAAATTATCAGGTGGCGCACGCCAAAATTGCCATTGCCAACGGCGGCGCGGTGGGCGTTTTTCCCGGCAACAGCAAGGCGCGCGATTTCCTGCCGCAGGCATATTCCGATTTTATTTACGCCATCATCATAGAAGAAATGGGCGTTTTCTTGGGCGGGCTTGGCGTGCTTTTGCTCTATGTGTTCCTGCTTATACGCGCGGGAATGATTGCCCGCAAAACCGAAAAACTTTTCCCCAAATACCTCGTGCTCGGCTCCGCGCTCATGCTCTGCGTGCAGGCTTTTGTGAACATGGCTGTTGCCGTGAACCTGATTCCCGTAACCGGGCAGCCTTTGCCGCTCGTAAGCCGCGGCGGAACGTCAACGCTTATTACGTGCGCCTACTTCGGATTGATTCTGAGCGCCGACAGGTTTGGAATCGGAAAACGACGAGACGATCTTCACCCCGGCTCTAAAACCGGCGTGGAGGATGATGCCGGTGATGGAAACGCGTCGAAGCCGACAGCCGTAGAAACCATTGATAAACTGGAAGAAAAGATAGAATTTGAGGTGATTCAGGTGTAGCACAAGAGTTATTAACATTCCCGGGAGAACAAAATGAAAGAGTTGGGTACAAACACATACTTTCGTTTTTCACGGATAAAATTATTTTTATTCATGCTGATTTCCATTATATCAGTAACGTGTAATAATTCCGGGAATACTAAAATTAAGGAGGCTTCTAATCCCATAGATTTGGAAATACAACCGGATAGTACCTCCTTTACATCGAATATTAAAAACGAAAGTATCGCTCTAAGAAGTAACAACTTGGCAAATTGTGATAGCCTGAAAATAGAGGTCGACGTTAATGCTTCCGGTAAAGAAATTAATGTGGCTGTGTATAATAATTCTCCCTATCCAGTTGCACCGTTGCATTGGAGTGTGGAGCGTTTTTCTGAAAATAAATGGGATGAGTTGCGGTTTAATGTGGGTTTTCTCGATCAATTTATTACAGTCGAGCCACAAGATTCTCTGATAAATAATATCCCATTCAGTATTATTGACGATGTTTTAAATCCGGGTTTGTACCGGATAAAACAACCCGCTAAAATATTCAGAATGCGCTTTGTCGCTTTCAAAAACAGGCACGAAATGGAAACATTGGCAGAATGCGTGCTGTTGGGTTATTTCACAATAAATTAACAATAAAAATGAACGCAAACAAACAACAAAATAATTCGCAGGCTATCAATAGCCATCATGCACCTTCGCGTAGCCGGCAAGTCGCTCAGCCTCCTTTACGTTTCATCATCAGCGGCGGCGGCACCGGCGGACACATTTTCCCCGCCATCAGCATCGCCAATGCCATAAAAGAACGCTGGCCCGATGCCGACATCCTTTTCGTTGGCGCCGAAGACCGCATGGAAATGGAGCGTGTGCCGGCAGCCGGTTACAAGATTGTAGGGCTGCCCGTTGCCGGTTTCGATCGCAAGAACCTGTTGAAAAACGTTTCCGTTGTAGCAAAGCTGCTGCGAAGCCTGCGTAAAGCACGAAACATAATCAACAATTTCAAACCCCACATTGCCGTTGGCGTTGGCGGATACGCCAGTGGCCCCACGCTCCGGGCGGCAGCTGCAAAAGGAGTGCCCACGGTGCTTCAGGAACAAAATTCGTATGCCGGTGTAACCAACAAAATGCTGGCGCAAAAAGCGGCAAAGATTTGTGTGGCCTATGAAGGCATGGAACGATTTTTCCCGAAAGAAAAAATTGTGCTCACGGGAAATCCCACGCGTCAGGATTTGGTGATTTCTGCGGAAAACAGGCAAAACGGATACAAGCATTTCGGCCTGAATCCCGATAAGAAAACCATTCTCATGCTGGGCGGAAGCCTGGGGGCGCGAACGCTTAACGACAGCATCGTAGAATCGTTTCCGAAAATAGGAAAATCCGGCGATGTACAAATCATCTGGCAATGCGGCAACTATTATTTCAAAGAAATGTCGGACTTGCAGGCACAAGGCAAAATTCCCGCCAATGTTTTCCTGTTCGATTTCGTTTCGCGCATGGACTACGCCTATTCCGTTGCCGATTTGATTATCTCCCGTGCCGGCGCCGGCTCCATATCGGAGTTCTGCCTGTTGGGCAAACCCGTTGTTTTGGTTCCTTCGCCCAACGTTGCCGAAGATCATCAAACGCAAAACGCCCTGGCGCTCGTGAAAAAAGACGCTGCCGTGATGGTTTCCGATGCCAACGCGCGCGCACTGCTCTTTGATACGGCGCTTGGTTTGGTAAATGACGAAGAAAAGTTGAAGTTGCTCAGTAAGAACATCCTCAAGCTGGCGCAAAAAGATTCCGCAAAACGGATAGTGGAGGAGATAGGCCAGCTATTGGCGGTTAGCAATTAGCGGTTGGTCTTGTCTCTTGTCTCTAATTATGGATTATGAATTATAAATTAATATATTTTGTAGGTATCGGCGGCATTGGCATGTCCAACCTCGCCCGCTATTTTCTCTCGCAAGGCAAGCGCGTGGGCGGTTACGACCGTGTGGAGACTCCGCTTACCCAGGCGTTGGTTGCAGAAGGCGCTCAAATTCACTACCACGACGATTTAAAACTTGTTCCCGCAGAATTTCTGGATAAAGAAAACACGCTAATCGTTTACACGCCGGCCGTTCCGGCATCACACGCCGGGTTGCGCTATTTTCGGGAAAACGGTTTCACCATGATGAAGCGCGCGCAAGCGCTGGGCGAAATCACCAGAACGAGCGATGCGGTTTGCGTGGCAGGCACACACGGAAAAACTACCGTGTCGAGCATGATTGCGCATTTGTTGCGGCAATCGTCGGTGGATTGCAACGCTTTTCTGGGCGGGATACTTAAAAATTACGGAACCAACCTGCTGCTGTCGGATAAAAGCAACATTACCGTTGCCGAAGCCGACGAGTATGACCGTTCTTTCCATTGGCTTCGCCCGTGGATTGCCGTCATCACGTCTGCCGACCCCGACCACCTGGACATCTACGGAACGCCGGAAGCGTATCGCGAGAGTTTTGAGCATTTCACCTCGCTCATCCGCCCCCAAGGATACCTGATTGTGAAGAAAGGCGCACCCGTTACGCCAAAAACGGATGAAAATGTACGGACTTTTACCTATTCCGAATCGGAAGGCGATTTTCATGCGGAAAACATTCGTATAGGCGGTGGAGAAATTGTGTTTGATTATGTGTCGCCATGGGGGAAAATCGCGGATGTTTTTCTCGGCGTGCCCGTGAAAATAAATATCGAAAACGCGGTAGCAGCTATGGCGTCTGCTCAGCTTTGCGGCGTTGCTGACGAGGAAATTCGTGCAGCAATGAAAACTTTTGGCGGAGCCAAACGGCGTTTCGATTTTCAGTTAAAAACGCCTGAAATCGTCTTTATCGACGATTACGCCCATCATCCAAAGGAATTAACGGCATCCATTCAATCAATTCAGGCGCTGTATCCCAATAAAAAAGTTACCGGCGTTTTCCAGCCGCATCTTTACACGCGTACACGCGATTTTGTTGATGAGTTCGCGCAAAGCCTCTCGTTGCTCAACGATGTGGTTTTACTCGATATTTATCCCGCGCGCGAAGAACCCATCGAGGGCGTTACCTCGCATCTGATTTTCGATAAAATAACTTCGAAAGAAAAAATATTGCTAAAAAAAGCCGAATTAATAAACTTTTTAAAGACAAAAGAGTTGGAAGTATTACTTACATTGGGCGCGGGAGATATAGAGCAACTCTTGCCGGAAATTAAACAACTGTTAGAAAAAAGAGTTATCTGAAAATAAAATCCGATACAATTTGTATCTTTGCGTAAATGAAAAAGTTTCTCTTCATATTGGTTTCGTTGGTGATAATAGGTTATCTTGTTTTTTCGGCTATCTATTTCAATGATTCATCTAAAAATGAAGTCTGCACAAAATTCGAAGTGGTGGTAAAAGACAGCGTGCAAACCAAGTTCATTCATCCTGCCGATATTGAGGAGTTGCTCAAACGAAAAGAACTTTATCCCGTTGGCAAAACAATGGACGAAATAAACACGTTGGAAATTCTCGATACGATACTGACCAACAAGCTCGTAAAATCGGCTACCGTTTATACCGCACGCGGAGGATTGGTGGTGGCGAATATTTACCAGCGGGAACCGATACTGAGGGTTATTTCCCACACAAAGGGGAGTTTTTACATCGATAACAACCGCGAACAAATGCCCGTTTCGCAAAATTTCGCGGTATATGTGCCCCTCGCTACCGGAGCAATTGACGAGGAATACGCCAAAAATGAACTGTACGATTTTGCCGTGTTTCTCAACAACAATCCCGATTGGAATGCGTGGGTGGAACAAATTGTGGTGAAGCCCAACAAAGACGTGGATTTGATTCCGCGGGCAGGCGATTTTAGAATCGTGTTTGGAAAACTGGAAAACTATTCCGAAAAATTTGCTAAATTCGCTCTTTTTATAGAAGAAGGGTTGAACGTGGTGGGGTGGAACCGTTACTCGGAAATAAATTTGAAGTACGATAACCAGGTGGTTTGTACGAAAAAATAAACAAATAAGACAATAGACATTTAGATCACATAGACTATAAAAAATTATTCAACGAACGTATCCATGTCTAATAGTCTAAAAATCTAACAGTCTGATAATCTAAAAATAATATGACTCAATCAGGATTTATAGCTGCCATTGATTTGGGAACATCCAAAATAACCGGTGTTATCGGTCGAAAAAACGAGAACAACGTGATATCGGTTTTGGCTTCCGAGTCTATCTCGTCGGATAGCAGTATCCGGCGCGGAACAATATACAATATCGATAAAGCCGGCGCTATTGTACGGCGGCTTATCAGCATGCTCGAAAACAAGTTAAATGTAAAAATCGGCAAAATTTACGTATCCATAGGCGGGCAATCCATTCACACGGAAGTTGTGAGGGAGATGAAGCAGCTTTCATCATCGGGCATAGTAACCGAAGGTGTGGTTGAGCAGCTTCGCGGTTCCATTGAAAAATACAAACCCGAAATGAACCGCAAATACGCCGTTGCCGATGTGGAATATTTTTTAGACGACAAACCGGAGAAAAATCCGGTGGGAGTTACCTGTTCCACCGTGGAGGCTGAGTATCAGGTTGTGGTGGGACGGCCTAATTTATCCACCAATATTGAGAAAACCATTGTTGAGAAAGGTTCTCTGCAAATTGCCGATTTTATAGTGGGCCCGCTGGCCGCGGCTGCCATCGCCTTAACCGAAGAAGAAAAAGAATTGGGCTGCGCTTTTATCGATTTTGGCGCCGGAACCACCGATTTGATGATTTACAAAGGAGGCGTCTTGCGCCGGTTGGTAACTATTCCCTTCGGAGGGCGCAACATAACCAAAGATATTGCCGAACTTAATTTCGTGGAAAGCGATGCCGAACAATACAAGATAAAATTTGGGAAAGCCAAAGAAAGCAGTGACGGCTCGTTTTTCCCGTCGCCGTTTTCTTCGAAACCCGACATCGATTTTGTAGAGTTAAACAAAGTAATTGTGATGCGGTTAGACGAAATTACCGCCAATGTGAAGGAGCAAATCCGGCTTTCGGGCTATCAGGAGCAATTGGGTGCCGGACTGGTAATTACGGGCGGGGCATCGCAGCTCAAGAACCTGGATATCTACCTCAACCAAAAGCTCAATATGCCTGTTCGGAAGGCGTCTGCCAGAAAAAATCAGATCAATAATTCCCCCGACCTCGCCAACGATCCCGCGCTTACATCGGCCTTGGGAATGCTTTTGCTGGGGAATACCGATTGCGAAAAAATAATTGTAGAAGAATATTCGGAGGAAGATACGGTGGAAGAGAAAAAAGGCCGCGGCTGGGCTGGTATTTTTGGCGGAGGAGATAAACCTCCCAAAGAATCGGTTCCGAAAAAACCCAAAACTCCCAAGGCTCCCAAAAAGAACATCAATATAGGGGGGAAAATGAAAGATATTTTCTCCACCATGTTTGATGAAGTGGACGACGATGAACAATAAATTCCTGTTGTTGCCCATTGGCCAATAATCAACTCAAAAACATTCCAATTTATGGACGATATATTAGATTTTCAAATAATGAGCCGGACCAACGCTATAATAAAGGTTATAGGCGTGGGCGGCGGCGGCGGAAATGCCGTGAACCATATGTATCAGGAGGGAATTCACGATGTTTCTTTCGCGCTCTGCAATACCGATAATCAGGCGTTAATCAGCTCGCCGGTTCCCATTAAAGTGCAATTGGGCGAACAAACAACCGGAGGCTTAGGCGCCGGAAACAAACCCGACGTTGCCAAACGGGCAGCCGAAGAAAGCATCGATTTGATTCAAAACCTGCTGAGCGACGGAACCCGCATGGCTTTCATCACCGCCGGCATGGGCGGAGGAACCGGAACCGGCGCGGCGCCCGTGGTAGCGCAAATTGCCAAGGAAATGGGAATCCTCACCGTGGGAATCGTTACCATTCCTTTTGTGTTTGAGGGACAGCGAAAAATTGTGCAGGCCCTCAAAGGCGTGGAGAAAATTGCCGCAAACGTTGATGCGCTGCTGGTGATAAACAATGAGCGTTTGCGCGATATCTATCACGATTTGGAGATGCTCAACGCTTTCGCCAAAGCCGATGATACGCTGGCAACAGCTGCAAAAAGCATCGCGGAAATCATAACCGTTCACGGGCACGTGAATCTTGACTTTGCCGACGTGGAAAGCACGCTCAAAGACGGTGGCGTAGCCATAATGAGTAGGGGAATAGGTTCCGGAAACGACCGGGTAGATGAGGCCATTGAAGACGCCATAAACTCGCCGCTGCTCAACAACAACGATGTTTTCAGCGCGAAAAAAATACTGATAAACCTTTCATTCGACGAGAAAAAGCCCTTGATGATGGAAGAAATGAACGCGCTTCACGATTTTATGGGGAAATTCAGCCACGAGATAGAGGTTATCTGGGGTACGGCCGTGGAAGAAGGCTTGGGCGAGGATGTAAAAGTAACGTTGCTTGCCACCGGATTTTCCATTAAAGATGTGCCGGGTATTGAAGAACAGTACGAAGTGGAAACCCTGGCCAAAGAGCAGGAACGCAAATACTTGGAAGAACAGCGTCGCAAAGAGGAAGAAGAGGCCAAAAGGCTTATTGGTATATATTACGGCAAATCGGATTTGAAAAGGTTGTCGAATACCAATTATAAATTAGAGCCTTTTATCCTGACGATGGATGAACTCGACGATGACAAAGTGCTGGAAGCATTGGAAAAAACACCCGTTTTTAAACGCGATCGCGATTTCAACCCGCGGGCCTATAAATCGGAAACTCGTTCGGCAACTTCGTTGTTTGATTAGCAATACTGCCATTTATCGCTAAAAACCGGCGGATTTGGCGGATTTAGAATGCCTACTTTCTTGAAAACCTATCGCTTAAAACGCCGCGGCAATGCCTCAAAAGCTGCAATAACCCAACAGATTATTGCAGCTTTTTTTGGTTTGTCAAAAACAAAAAACGTAAATGTGTGTTATTATGAAAGAGATGAAGAATTTATTTAAACTGTTTTGAGCGGACTTTATAATTAAGGATTTCCTCACATCAAACCGATTATTGAATAATTCTTCTTCGTATAATTCTACATACAATTATGGGAGAAGACAAGAACATCATTAAACAACTTAGAAATCCAGCATACGGGCTTATTCCGATGCTTGTGTTTACCGCCCTTTTGGGGTGGACGGATGCGCGTATAGCCATGCTCATCGGGTTGGGTTTGTCGTTAGTGGGTGTTTTCGTAATCAGAAAATACAGCCGTATGTTGTATGATATTTCGGCCGTTACCTTTGCCGTTTCGCTGCTGATGTTAGTGTTTTACAACCCCCTCGATTCGTTCGGCAAATTCGTGATCGTGGAAATAATATTTGTGTTGGTGCTTATAATATCGCGCTTGCTGCGTTCGAGGGTGATTTTGCTGCTGGCCAAAAATAAGAAACCCAATGTGCGGAGCAATCTATCGGAATCGTTCAGGGTAGCTTTTCAGGTACAATATGCCTTGTTTTTTCATTTGCTGATGATATTGGTGTACTATAATGTATCCACCATCCGAACTCCCATGGTAAGCACATCGCAAATTATGTTTGTGGCGCAACTCATTATTCTGGCAATAATTTTTATGCAGGTGTTGAGGTTTGCAGTGCTGGACAAAAAATTGAAAAAAGAAGAATGGCTTCCCGTGGTAACGGAAGCGGGCGATGTAACCGGAAGAGTGGCAAAGTCCGTTTCAAAAGAAATGAAAAACAAGTTCATGCACCCGGTGGTGCGCGTAGCGCTGATAAATAACGGCCGAATTTACCTGAAAAAACGCGACGCCTCGCGGTTGTTGAATCCCGGAATGCTCGATTATCCGTTCGAGAAATACATGCAGTACAAGCACGACATTAACCAAGCCGTACACAATGCGATTAGAAGAGAAATAGGAATAGACGAAATTCCGTTGCGTTTTTTGCTTAAATACATTTTCGAAAACAGCAATACCAAGCGACTGGTGTTTTTGTACGTCTCCATCATCGACGACGACGAAAAATTCAATAAACTTAAGTTGCACGACGGCAAACTCTGGACCGAAAAACAAATAGAAGACAATAAAAACGCAAACTTATTTTCAGAGTGTTTCGAACTCGAATTTGAATATCTTAAAAATACCGTTCTTTTGAACTACAAATTGAAGTCGGTTCGCGCGTCTTAAAACCGGCTTAATCAAAGTTAAAATAGCTTTCCCCCGTTATTATGAGCTATTTTTTTAGTAATATTGCACGTTTTAAGCGGGCTTCGGGGAAATTCACATGAAACTAATAAAGAAAATTGTTCGAATATTTGCCATTGTTGTAGTTTGTGTAATACTTTTGAATATTATACTCTTTCTTGCTTTTAGCATTCCCTCCGTTCAGAAATACGCCGCCAATTTCGCCATCGAAAAACTACAACCCCGCCTCAATACCGAAATGTCTATCGAAAATATCCGGATTAAACTTTTCAATACGGTTGAAATCGGCGGATTGTATGTCGAAGATCAGCAACAAGACACATTGCTGCACGCCGGTAAAGTGGCGGCACGGGTAAATGTGTGGAATTTGATCGACAATCAGCTGTCGATAGAAGCTGTACGCCTGAGCAACTTTACGGCGAAAGTATATAAAGAAACTCCCGATTCGGCATTTAATTTCCAATTCATCATAGACGCCTTCGCGCCCGATACCGTTAAAAAAGAACCGGCTAAAGATCCGCTCCGGATTGCTATAAAAGACATCAGGCTATCGAACGGCACGCTCAGATACGATATCCTTTCAAGGCCCGAAACGCCTGGCCAGTTCAACCCCGACCATTTCTTCGTAACCGATTTTAACCTTCACGCCGGCATACCCTCGCTCGATATGAAAAATCTGGTTGCCGATATCAACACCTTAAGTTTTATGGAACAAAAAGCGGTGGTGAAAGTGGACGATTTGCAGGGAATGGTTCGCTCGGACAGTACGCGGCTGTGGAGCGACAGAATAGACCTCACGCTCAACAATTCGCACCTCCATGTGAGCAAAGCCGTTTACGATACCGACAGCAAAGAATTCAACCTCACGGCCAAAAGCGATTTAATCGATCCCGCAGACGCGGCCATCTTTTCCGACCGGCTAACACATCTCAAAAAACCTTTTGCTTTCGACGCCGATTTGGCAGGCAAAATCCCCGAAGCCGAAATTAAAAACCTCACCGCCAGGTATGGCAATCAAACTGCCTTGAGAGTGAATGGCTTAATTTCCGATTTTTCGGAATTTGGAGATGCCGACCTCAGCGTGGAGGTTACCAACTTCAGAATGAGCATGCAGGATTTGCAGGATTTCATCCGGATTGGAACACCCGGTTTTGTGCTGGGGCCGCAATTGGAATCGCTGGAAAACGTAGATTTGACATTGAGGGCAAAAGGGAAGTTGCAGAATTTTAGCGTTACAACCCGTGTGAATACTTCCCCGGGAAGCCTTTCGTTTGACGGAAAAGGAAGCGCCGACAGCAAGTTTGAGGAAATAAATATAGACGGACGGCTGATAACCGATAACCTGCAACTTGCCCGAATTATTGGAGAAGAGGCCGGCGTGGACGATGTTTCGCTAAATACGCTGGCAGAAGTAAAAATAAAAAAAGACGAGTTGCCCACCGTATCGATTGACGGAAACATCGGATCGGCTTCCTACAAAGGATACCAATACCGCGATTTGGCCGTGAACGGTGTTTACAGCGGCAACAACATTGTGGCGCGCGTGTTTACAGATACCGAAGACAACAAGATTGACCTGCATGCCGACTTAGGTTTCGGCAACCACATGAAATTTGATGTGCGCGGCACAATAGATAAGTTGTTTCTCACGCCGCTCATTACCGTTGAAAAATGGGAAAATCCTTTCCTCACCGCGCGCATAAACGCCAATTTGCAGGGAAGCAGCATCGACGACTTGGTGGGAAATGTAGTCATAGACAGCACATCGCTTTACGACGATAATTTTATTTACAACCCCGGCCCAATTTATTTGCAAGCCCTTTCGGCAGACTCGGTGGGTGAAAAGAAAATTCAGGTTCTCTCTTCGATAATCGAGGGCGAAGTAACGGGCGATTATCATTTTGCCACCATAGGCAAGGAACTGATGAATGCCCTGCATCCGCATTTGCCCACGTTGATTAAGGAACCCGTAAACAATGCGTCGGGAGAAGGGACAAATTTATTCAACTTCAACTTTTTTGTGAAAAATACCGAAGACATTTCGTATGCCTTGTCGCTCCCGTTTATTAACGTGGAAAACGCAACCATTACCGGAACGGTGGATATGGTAAATGAAAAATCGGTGCTGGTAAACGGTTATATTCCGCGGTTGATGTTTGGGCAAAACGATGTGCGCGAAAGCAAAATTGATCTTAACATGGGTGCCTTGTCGGGAGCGAGAATAAATGCCAATACCTATCTCGTACAGGAAAACGGACACATAAACGCGCGGCTCAATACCGGCGCAACAAACGATTCGGTAAGGAATACATTGTCGTTCAACGTAAACAACAGGGTGGCCAAGGCCGACGGCAGCCTGAACGTTTCCATGGGCTTTTCGCGCGACGCGCAAGATGAGTTGGTATCGAATATTTCTATCAATCCCACCGATATTCTTTTTAACGACAAAACAATCAACATCGTACCCTCAACTATCGTTTACGAAAAAGAAAAAATCACCGTCAACGATTTCGAAATCAGGGAAAACGAAATGCTGTTGCTCGGCATCGACGGCATTGCCTCAAAAAACAGGGAAGACGCCATACGCGCGTTTTTCAACAATACCGAGATAGAAAATATTCTGGCGGCGTTCAGTATTACCACCTTAAAAGGAGACATCAACGGCGGCGTAATTGTTAATCAGGCGTTGGCAGATCCGCTTATTCAGACCGATAATTTCCGAATCGAAAACATACGAACCGAAACCGATACCATCGGCACATTCACTATCGACGGAAACTGGGACGTGCTCAAACAAGGCCTTTCCCTAAACGCCAGTTTAAGAAACAACGGCACAAACTACCTCAATGTGGACGGATTTGTGCCTACCGGCAGTGAAAACCTCATGGACGTTGGCGTAGAAATTAACGATTTGCCCTTAGCCTGGGTGCAGCCTTTTGCCATATCGGCTTTCAGCCAGCTTTCGGGAACAATAAACTCCAGCATAAACCTGTCCGGCAAAACCGCCGCCCCCGTTACCGAAGGATGGCTGGGCATCAACGAGGGAATAATGACGGTGGCTTTCACCAACGTAACATACAAAATTTCCGATACAATCAATATATCTCCCCAAAATATCGGACTCAATAATTTAGTTATCCGCGACGACAACAATCAAGAAGCGCGGCTGAACCTGACGCTTAATCACAGCAATTTCGACGGAGTGGCGTACAACGCGAGCATTCAGATGGACGATTTTCTGCTCATGAACAACGAAGAACGAACCGATCAGATTGCTTACGGAACCCTTAAATTAAGCGGCGAAATTAACATAAACGGTTCTCAGTCCGGTATATACGGAAACGCCAACTTAAGCAACGAGAGCCGATCGAAGATTATGATTGAGCTGCCGCAAACCGCTCAAGCAGCGGAATACAGCGGAATAATCTACATAAATACGCCCGAGGATACAGACTCGCTCTCGTTTCTTAGAAAAAGAGACGGCGATGGAGTAGATGCCCGGCTAAATACCCGTTTAAGTTCGGGAATCCCCATCAACATACAGGCTATCCTTAATTTGAATCCGCTGCTCGAAGCCGGTGTGGTAATTAATCCTACCACGGGCGACGCGCTGGAAATTAACGGAACCGGCCAGATTCGGGCTAATTTCGATTCTCAGGCAGAGCCGCCCATACGCCTATTCGGTGACTACGTGGCGCAAGAAGGAGATTTCAAATACAATTTTCAAGGCCTCAAGACCATCAATTTCAATATTCAGGAGGGAAGTACGATAACGCTGGTGGGCGATCCGCTGAGCACGCAATTCAACATTGTTGCATACAACCAGGTAAATGCCGATTTGGCTACCTTGAGCGAAGGTTTTACCACGCAACTCGCCAATACGCGAATACCTGTAAATGCCGTGCTTGAAATACAAGGCAATCTGGAGCAAATGAAACTGAATTACGGCATCGACCTCCCGGATGCTTCTACCGATGTGAGGCAGCGATTGAACAGTTTGATAAGCACCGACGAGCAAAAAAACCGGCAATTTGCCAGCCTTATCCTCACCGGCGGTTTCTTTCCTTCGGAAGGTTCCGTGGGTGTGGGAATGGGCGGAGGCGGCGTGGAAACTTTTGTCGCAGGGCAGTTATCGAAAGGCTTAGACGCGCTTCTTGCCGGCGCCTTGAATGACAACTGGTCTATAAGCACCAATCTTCAAAGTTACGACGGTAGTTTAGACAATGTTCGCATGGGAGTGGATGTATCTACCCGTTTGCTCGATGACAGGCTTCGGATTTCAACCAATCTCAGTTACGGCGACAACACCACTTTAGCGAGCGAGCAGCAGTTTATGGGAGAATTTGAGCTGGAATACGATATAAATAATTGGCTGATGATTCGCGTATATAACAGGGCTAACCAGCGGTTCTCCCGGCGCGCTCCCACCACGCAGGGCGCCGGTGTGGTGGTAACGAGAAACAGCCGGACGTTTAAAGATTTGTTTAGATTTAGTTTGAGAAAAAGGGAGGATTGATGTTTGACGTTCAACGTTTGATGTTAATTTGTCCGTCATCCGTCATCCGTCATCTGTCATAATTATCCAGTCTATAAAAAATGAAATATTTTTTCTACATAGCAATCGTGTTGTTGTTGGTTTCGTGCGACGCCACCAAAAAAGTGCCGCGCGGAAGTTATTTGCTGAATAAAGTCAAAATAAATACCGACACCAAAGGAGTGAGCGAATCGGATTTAAAGCCTTATCTGAGACAGAGGCCCAATTCGTCGATGTTTCTTTTGGGCAGGGTAAAACTGCACGCATACAATATTCCCGAAAACGACTCCACGTGGTTGAACCGGCAATTGCTCAAATACGGCGAACCGCCCGTGTTGTACAGCGATCGGCTTACCGGGCTTTCCATGGAGCAAATCAGGCTGCAACTCGGCAACAAGGGATTCCTGAATGCCGAAGTGGATACTATTGTAGAAAAGAAAGACAAGAAAGCCAATGTAACGTACGAAGTTACCGGCCACGATCCTTATTTGGTCAGGAATTTCAACGACTCCATTTATTCCGTCGACAGCACCATTTATAAAATTCTGGATGAGGGGAAACGGCTCGATATTATAGAAGAAGGAGATATTTACGACTTGGAGGTGCTGGAAGCAGGGCGAATAAAAATAGCCAATGAGTTGAGAAACAACGGATACTATAATTTTGTAAAAAATAATTTTTATTATTTGGTTGACACAACCGTAGGCACGCATCAGGTGGATTTAACGCTGGGGCTGAACAATCCTACCGACAGCACATTGCACGATCGTTACAAATTCGGCAGCATAATCGTGAACAACGGAGTAAGTGCAACCATTTTACAAGATAGTTCGCGGCACTACCTGTTGGACACCATCCAATACCGGGATATGAAAATTGTGCAGGAACGCGACAGGTTCATGCGGCCACAAGCAATTTTTTACAACACGTTCATTCGTCCCGACAGAATTTATTCCGATCAGTTGGTAGAACGAACCTATTCATCGTTAAACCGGTTGGGCTCGGTTAGCCAAACGTCGATAAGCCTTACGCCGGTTGTGGTAAACGATTCCAATTACATCAACGCCAATATTTCCATTTTCCCCGGCAACATGCACCACCTGCAATTCGGTGTCGACGGCACAAACTCCGCCGGCGATTTGGGTATAGCAACCGATGCCACCTACGAGCACAAAAACGCGCTGAAGGGAGGAGAAACTTTCCGGGTAAAACTCAATGGAGCCTACGAGTTTATTCCCGCTTCAGACAGCATGAACCTTATCGATAAGAGTTTTTATGAATACGGAGCCGAAGTGTTTTTGTCCATACCGCAGTTGTTGCTTCCGTGGGTTATGAAACAGTTGCGCGATCAGCCCTCGGCTTCTACCGAATTTTCTGTGGGAGCTAATTTTCAGAACCGAAGCGAATATTTGCGGCAATTTTTCAATCTTTCTTCCCGTTTTCAATGGTCTCGCCGCAATTGGCAGGTTACCAATGTGGTAGAGCCACTGGATATAACCTACGTGAGAATGCCCCGGATGAGCGAAAATTTCAGGAACGCTTACATGAACGACAGTATAAATCCCATTCTGAAAGCCAGTTACGAAGAACAAATGATCGTCCGCTCAGCCTACAGCATTAGTTACTCCAATGTTTCCATGGGTGAATCGCCGCCTCGATTGCCTTTTCGGGCGCGTGCCGGTATAGAAGTGGCGGGTTATTTGCCCAGAATTGCTACGGCGTTGGGCGCCACCCGCAAAAACGCGTCGGGCAGAGAAATGCTCTTTAGAATACCCTATTCCGAATACGTGAAAACCGATTTCGATTTTGCGCCCGCCTATCGTTTCGATGAAAACCATACGTTGGCCGGACACCTTGCTGTCGGCATAGCCTATCCTTACGGAAATTCCATTGCCCTCCCCTTCGAAAAACGATATTACGGCGGCGGTGCCAACGGCGTGAGAGGATGGAGTACACGAACACTTGGCCCGGGAACCTACAACAATGTGAGGCTGGGATATGATTTTGCCAACAAAACCGGCGACATAAAACTGGATATGAGCCTTGAGTTCAGAAGAAAACTGACCCGCCTTTTTGAGCTGGCCGCTTTTATCGATGCCGGAAACGTGTGGACGATTAAAGACTACCAATCGCAACCGGGAGGATATTTCCGGTGGAGCAGTTTCTACAAGGAATTGGCCGCGGCATACGGATTGGGTGTCCGTTTAGACTTGAACTTCTTGCTGTTGCGCGTGGATTTAGGGATGAAAGCGCACAACCCCGCTTTGCCGCCGCAAGAACGGTGGTCGATTTTCAAGCCCGAATTTCGTCGCGACTTTGCTTTTCATTTTGCTATCGGCTATCCGTTCTGATAATTCTGCGAACGAAAATGGCCGAAAATAATGTCGTATTTTTTAAATAATTGATTTTTTTTTGAATTTTATGTGTTTTTTCTATTAAAAATAGTATATTTGCAAATGTTCAAATTGTTATTGTCATGAGTAGTTTGCTTTACATCCACGAACATTTGCAATGCAAAAACTATCTTTCTGATGACAGATGCGCGTTTTCGCAATATCGGTTAATCACCGGCGAGCATGTAAACATTCATTCCCTCAATCAATATTTATTTATTTTTGTGCTTTCCGGTAAATTAGAAGTAACGGATGAAGACGGACACAAATTTCTCATGGAAGCCGCAAGGATGTATTCATTCGGACACAATCCCGCAATTTTCGTTAACCCGTTGGAAGATTCCGGAATTATAATACTTACATTCGACAGGCCGCAGATTCTTTGCGATGAATTTAATTTAATCGGTTTGAAAAAATACTTGCCGAAAGAAGATTTGCCCCTTCGCTCGTTGCCGTTCATCGAGCAGATTTTCAGTTTTATGAACACAATGCAAATGTATCTCGATAACAAAATGCTATGCAAACACCTACAAGGCATTAAACAGAGTGAGTTTTTCTTCCTCATGCGCGGCTTTTACACCAAAGAGGAAAATGCCATGTTCTTTTATCCCATTATAGAAAGAAATAATTCTTTCCGGGCGTTGGTGAAAGAGAAAGCCAACGACGTGGAAACGGTTAAAGACCTGGCCGAAGCGTGTAATATGACCACCAAAACGTTTACCCGTAAATTTAAAGAAACATTCAAAGAAACCCCCAAGCAATGGCTGCTCACAAGAAAAAAGCTGCAAGTTAAGTTAGATGTATTGCGAGCCGATAACCTGAAAGAACTGCAAGGAAAAGCCGGTTTTTCTTCCTACGCGCATCTAAATGAATATTGCATCAAGCAATTTGACAAATCGATAAAAGAACTCAGAGACTCGGAAGATTAAACAGCGTGAGGCCACAAACGAAGCACGGATAAAATATACCTTACTAATAAAGCTGCATTGTAAAAACCTTTTTTTATTTCGATTGTTTTTATAATTGATGTAACATAAATTGAAACAATATGATGTATAAATTAAAAACACTATCGTTGCTGTTGTTCCTTACAACAGGGTTGTTTTTCAGCGCACATGCTCAAAAAAACACCATTAAAACAAACATTCCCTATTGGTTTACCGCCACACCCAACCTGGGTTTTGAATTTGCCTTGGGCGAAAAAGTCAGCTTGGAAGTTTCCGGCGGGTTTAATCCGTTTAAATTCGGAGACACCAAACAATTGAAACATTGGGTGGTTTGGCCGGAGTTAAGGTATTGGCCGTGCGAAACCTATAACGGGCACTTCTTTGGCTTCCATGCTGTGGGAGGCCAATACAATATCGGCGGATGGGATTTGCCCATCGATCGCCTGGCAGGGCTTAAAGACCGGCGTTATGAGGGAAATGCCCTTGGCGCGGGGTTGAGTTACGGTTACCAGTGGATATTGAGCGACCGTTGGGGGCTTGAATTTACCGTGGGAGCCGGATACGCACGTTTCAACTACGACGTGCATGCACTGGGAGAAAACGGACAGAAGCTGGGAGAAAATAAAAAGAATTATTTCGGGCCCACCAAAGGAGCGTTGTCCATTGTCTATATCATCAATTAAATGGGAGAAAATGTTATGAAACGAGCATGCAAATCGTTTATAAAAATGAATGATTATCGCGAGTTCCATACGGCCATAATGAAAAAAATAAAAAATAATCGTATGAATAAGAGAATATATATTTTATCGTTGTTGTTGATTTCCGTGTTGGTGGTAACGGCTCAACAAAGTTATTTAAGCCAGATAAACGTACAGAACCAAACAGCCGAAAGGCGATCGGGGAACCTGAACCTGAATATGGATTTCGATTTAAGCAACTTGAAGATAAACAACCAGCACATGTTGGTGTTGACACCGATATTGAACTCGGTGGACGGAATAACAAAAATGGAGCTTCCTCCCGTTGTGGTAAACGGGCGAACACGTGCCAAAGCGCTGAGCCGATTAATGAACGTGGGAAATAAAAATCCGTTTCCGATAGAACCGCAGAGTATAGTCGTTCGTCGCAACGGCACAGAGCAAGGAGTCGGCTACGGGCTAAGCGTACCGCTGGAAGACTGGATGCGCCGTGCAACGCTCACGTTGAGAGAAGAAGTAACCGCTTGTTGTTCCGGTTGCGAGGCTATAACCTCCACCAGGCTCTTATCGGACAGATTACTGCCTGCCGATTTCGTTCCGTCCTATCAAATTAGCTATGTAACTCCGGAACCGGAGCCGGTAAAACAACGCAGCGAGAGCCACGCCGCACGGTTCACTTATAGAGTGGGGCGCGCCGAACTGCTGCCCGATTTCGGTAACAATGCCGCCGAACTGGCAAAGGTTAACAATGTGATCCGCGAGATTCAGAACGACAAAGATTTAACCATTACAAACCTCACCATATCGGGTTACGCGTCGCCGGAAGGAAGCCAAAAATCCAACATGGATTTGTCGCAACGCCGCGCCAATACCTTTGCCGATTACTTGGCAACCCAATACGGAATGAGCAAAAATCAGTTTAAAATAAACTGGTACGGCGAGGATTGGGACGGATTGCAGAAAGCAGTAGAAGCATCGAATATTGCCGATAAAGACGCCATCCTGAACATCATCGGAACGGTGCCAAATGTTGACGCACGCGATGCCGGACTGAGGAAACTATCCGGAGGCCAAACTTACAAAACTTTACTGGAAACGTATTATCCGCCCTTGCGTCGCAACGAGTACACCATTGATTATGTAGCCCGCGCATTCGATGTGAATGAAGCCAAAGCGGCCATCACCACCCGTCCGCAATTACTGAGCCTGAACGAAATGTTCCATGTGGCGCAGACCTACCCGAAAGGAAGCGCCCAATTTAAAGAAGTTTTCGATATCGCGGCCAGAATGTATCCCAACGATGCGGTGGCCAACCTCAACGCCGCAACGGCGGAACTGGAAGGCGGCGGATTTGATGCGGCGCTCACCCGCCTGGAAAGATTTAAAGAAATGCCCGAGGCATGGAATAACCTGGGCATTGCCTTAGTGCAAAAACAACGGTACGAAGAAGCGTTGTCGTATTTCGATCGAGCTGCCGCCCGCGGCGACTCCACCGCTAAAACAAATGCCGAACAATTGCGCCTTTTTCTGGAAGATCAGAAATAATAAGCAACTTTTTTAAGAAATAGCCGGATTATTACACATCCGGCTATTATCTTTGTGAAAGAATGGAACCCGAATTACGAAGGATTTTCGAAAGGAGATAACGGCTTCAAACTTAATGAGGGCCGAAAACATTATGTTG
>JAUNRY010000101.1 GCA_030539475.1 Bacteroidia bacterium
TTGCATAACCCCCAATTTTAATTGGGGAAAAAGCGTAAATAAAGAATCCGAAACCCTGTGGGGGTTTTCCTCAACTGCAGAGGTGAACTCTTACAGAGTTTTTGTTATATTGTGGTCTTTTTCGAATAAATTCGGGGATTATTCACAGGTTTGTCCTGCGGACAATTTTTTATCGAACAACAACAATGTGAAGAAACCCATTGGTTGTTTTTACGCCTCAGACGTAAAACAAAAGCCCCTCGCAGCAAGCGAGGGGCAGTTCTCTCTAAATAGATATAAATGTGAAATTCAATCGTAAATCGTAAATCTGCGATTGTAAACTCAGTTAATCTTCTTTTTCTTCCGCTTCGTATTCTTTCAGCAGTTTATCCTGAACATCGGAAGGAACGAGTTCATATTGCGAAAACTTCATCGTGAACGATGCGCGGCCTCCGGTGAGCGAGCTCAGCGATGTGGAATAATTGGCCATCTCTTTCAACGGAACGCGCGCTTTCAGTTTTTCGAATCCTTTTTCACTTTCCATACCCATAATCATGGCGCGGCGGCCTTGCAAGTCGCTCATCACATCGCCCATATAATCGCTGGGAACAGAAACAACCACATCGTAAATAGGCTCCAGAATTTTTGGGCCTGCGTTTTTAAACGCGGTGCTGAAAGCATTACGTCCGGCAAGCATGAACGAAATTTCGTTGGAGTCAACCGGGTGCATTTTGCCGTCGTAAACAATTACGCGCACATCGCGGGCATACGAGCCGGTAAGCGGGCCTTGTTCCATGCGTCCCATAATTCCTTTGAGGATGGCGGGCAGGAAGCGGGCATCGATAGCGCCGCCCACGATACTGTTGACGAAAACGAGTTTTCCGCCCCAGTCCAGTTCAACGGTTTGAACGTCGCGCGACTGTATCTTGAATTCCTGCCCGTTGAACCGGTATATTTCCGGCATGGGCATACCTTCGGTATAAGGTTCCACAATGAGGTGAACCTCGCCGAATTGTCCGGCACCGCCCGATTGTTTTTTGTGTCGATAATCGGCGCGCGATTGCTTGGTGATGGTTTCGCGGTACGGGATTTTGGGCTCAAAAAAATCGATTTCTATCTTATCGTTGTTCTCGAGCCTCCAACGCATGGTTTTCAGGTGGAATTCTCCCTGGCCGGAAACGATGGTTTGTTTCAATTCTTTTGAGACCTCGATAACCAGCGACGGATCTTCTTCGCGCATGCGGGTTAAGGCTTCGCTTAGTTTTTCGGAATTGGCTTCCGTTTTGGCTTTCACCGCCCTGCGATAACGCGGTTCGGGAAACTGTATAAAGTTGAATTTGTTCTCGATTCCTTTGGCGTTCAACGTATTTCCGGTACGCACATCTTTCAGTTTAACGGCGGCAGCAATGCTTCCGGCTTCCAGTTCTTCTACTTTGGTACGCATTTGTCCCGCAACCAGGTACATTTGCGCTACGCGCTCTTTGGAGCTTCGGTTGGCGTTGGCGAGGTCGTCGCCTTCTTTCACTTTTCCGCTCATTACCTTGAAGTAAGAAACTTCACCGATGTGAGGTTCAACGGTAGTTTTGAAGAAAAACAGCGATGTGGGCGCGCTCGAATCGGGTTCCACGAGGTCGCCGTCGGTATTTTGTGGTGCCTGCACCTGATCGGGTGAGGGAGCCGTTAGGCACAGAAAATTCATGAGCCTGTGCACCGCCATGTTTTTCTCAGCCGATACACAAAAAACGGGGAAAAGGCTTCGGCTGATCATGCCTTTTTGTATGCCGTCGAGCATTTCTTCTTCGCTCAATGTTCCCTGATCGAAATATTTTTCCATCAGTGTTTCATCGTTTTCGGCAGCCGCTTCCAAAAGCACTTGGTAAAGTTCATCGGCTTTGTCTCTTTCGCTGTCCGGAATATCCAGCACGTCGGGCGCGGCTGCTCCCGGTTTCCATTTGTAGAGTTTTTGTTTAAGAACATCCACAATTCCGTCGAAAGCAGTTCCGCTTCCGGTAGGATATTGGATGGGGACAACTTTGTTGCCGTAAAATTCTTTAAGGTTGGTAATTGTGTTTTCGAAATCGGCTTTTTCGTGGTCGATGCGGTTTAAAACAAACAGGAGCGGTTTGTGAAGCGATTCTATCTGCCGGTACTGGTTTATGGTGCCCACTTCTACTCCGCTGGTGGCATCGATAAGCATCAGTGACATATCGGTTACGCCCAATGCCGAGGAGATGTTGCCGGAGAAATCGTCCGATCCCGGACAGTCGATATAGGTCATCAACTTGTTTTTCCATTCGTAGGAAAACACCGTAGAGAACACCGAGTATCCGTATTCTTTTTCCACCGGAAAATAATCGCTCACGGTGTTTTTACCGTCCACCGTTCCGCGTCGTTTTATAAGACCACACTCGAAAAGCATTGCTTCCGCGAGGGTGGTCTTACCTGATCCTGAATTGCCAACAATAGCAATATTCTTGATTTCGTTTGTTTTGAAAACTTTCATGATTAATAAAATTTATGTATTCAAATTTATAAGTATCTATAAGAAAACGACTTTGTTCTTTGGAAAGATACAAAGCCGAACTACAAAAATAGCGACGCAAGTTAACAAATTTTCGCGACATGGGGACTCTCAAAAATATGTTTTATAACATATAAATGAAGATTCTATGAAATAATTGCATGACAAACTGCTGAAAAAACAAAACTTACTCCCAAAACAATTTCCCCGCACATTTGTTTTTAATAAGAAATTATAATGACTACAAACAGAAGCCGTCGATGAAACCATTTTTCAATCAAACCACAGAAGAAACGTTGCAACATTTCAACGTGTCTCCCGATACAGGCCTATCATCTGCCGAAGTGGAAAAAAAACTCGAAGAAACAGGCCCTAACCGATTAGATTCTAAGAAACAAAAATCCATAGCCCTTATATTTTTTGAGCAATTCAAAAGCAGCATGGTGGTTATTTTGCTCATTGCCGCCGGCGTTTCGGCGTTTATCGGCATAAGCGAGGGCGAAGGCGTTACGGAATCCATCATCATTCTTGCCATTCTTTTGGTGAATGCCATTATTGGAGTGTGGCAGGAGAGCAAGGCGCAATCGTCGCTCGAAGCGCTCAACCGCATGAGTGCGCCGCATTCAAAGGTACTTCGCGATGGCGAGGTTACCGAAATTGTTTCCACCGAAATTGTTCCGGGCGACATCGTGGTGCTTGATACGGGCGACATTATTCCCGCCGATGTGCGTTTGCTGGAAGCCGTAAACCTAAAAGTTCAGGAGTCGGCGCTCACCGGCGAATCGGTTCCGGTGGAGAAAAATACGGAAACGATTGAGCAATCCGATGTTTCGTTGGGCGACCGCGCCAACATGGCATTTTCAACCGGCGTAATCACGTACGGACGCGGAAAAGGCGTAATTGTTGGCACGGGAATGAATACCGAAGTGGGAAAAATTGCCGGAATGCTGCAAGACACGCGGGATACGGAAACGCCCATGGGAAAACGCCTGGAACAACTGGGCAAAATTCTCGGTTACGTGGCGCTCGGTATCTGTTTGCTGATTTTCGGCGTGGGAATGCTGTACGGAAACGATTGGCTCGAAATGTTTATGATGGCAGTCAGCCTGGCTGTAGCAGCCATTCCCGAAGGGTTGCAGATTGTATCTACCATTGTGCTGGCGATAGGCGTGCAGCGTTTGGTGAAACTGAATGCCATTGTGCGTACGCTTCCCTCGGTGGAAACTTTGGGCAGTACCACAGTTATTTGTTCCGACAAAACGGGTACGCTCACGCAAAACAAAATGACGGTGGTGGAAGGATGGACGAGCGATAACCCCATCGATTTCAAAACCACGTCCGATTCCGGAGAATTGAACGACGACGAAAAAACGCTGCTCAACTCATCGTTGTTGTGTACGGACGCGCACCTGAAAATCCTGCCCGACGGCGCACACGAAACCGCGGGCGATCCCACCGAAACAGCCATTGTGGACATTGCTCTCAATTTCAACTTAAACAAAAACGAAGAAGATAAAAAATATCCGCGCGTAGCGGAAGCGCCTTTCGACTCGGAACGCAAGCGGATGGCTACCGTTAACCGGATGCCGGAAGACAAGTTGCGGGTGAACGTGAAAGGCGGCCTCGACGAAGTGCTGGCCGTTACCACGCACATTCTTGCGCAGGGCAACATTCGCGAGATTACCGAAGAAGACATCAACACCATCAGAAACGAAAACGACCGCATGGCAAAATCCGCCTTACGGGTTCTCGCCGCGGCCTACAAAGATATCGATGAACTGCCTTCGGAAGTGAATGCTGAAACTCTTGAAAACAACCTGGTTTTTATAGGCATGCTGGGAATGATAGATCCCGCTCGCCCCGAAGTGATTGAAGCGGTGAAAAAATGTAAAACCGCCGGAATCCGCCCCATAATGATAACGGGCGATCACAAGATTACCGCCGTTGCCATTGCCGATGAAATAGGAATACACTCGGAAAGCGACAAAGCGGTTACGGGAACCGTGTTGCAGGAAATACCCGACGATGAGCTTTACCGCGATATTGAAAACTACTCGGTTTACGCGCGCGTGGCGCCGGAACACAAAGTGAGGATTGTGAAAGCGTGGCAGTCGCGCGGCGATATTGTGGCCATGACGGGCGACGGCGTAAACGATGCCCCCGCTTTAAAACAGGCCGACATTGGCGTTGCCATGGGAATTGTGGGAACCGAAGTTGCCAAAGACGCGTCGGATGTGGTGCTTACCGATGATAACTTTGCTACCATTGTAGGCGCGGTGGAAGAAGGCCGCCGCATTTACGACAACATCCTCAAAGCCATTCAGTTTTTGCTGTCGGCAAACGTGGGCGAAGTGCTGCTGATATTTATCGCTTCTATTTTCAATCTCGGAAATCCGCTCACCCCAATAATGATTCTCTGGATAAACCTGGTTACGGATAGCCTGCCCGCGCTTGCGCTGAGCATGGACCCCGCGGAGAAAGACGTTATGACGCGCCGTCCGCGCGACCCTAAAAAAGGATTCTTTACCAAAGGAATGATGTGGCGCATTTTCTATCAGGGAATGACGATAGGCTTGATTTCGCTGGTGGCTTACCTGATAGGATATAACGACGGCGGCTCACAGTTGGGACAAACCATGGCATTTGCCGTGCTGGCATTCTCGCAATTAATTCACGTGCGCAACCTGCATTCCAACAAACGCTCGTCGTTCCGTACCAGCCTGATGAGCAATAAAATGCTTATTTTAGCCATTTTGGCATCGGCCGCGTTGATGTTGATTGTTTTGTTTGTGCCCGCTGTCCGCGATATTTTCCGTTTGGAAGTTATGGACGGGACGCACTGGCTGTACGTTATCGGATTATCGTTTGTGCCGGTTGTTGTGGTGGAAATTATGAAACTGCTGAAAATAAATCATACGAAAGACGAATATTGAAAAGATTCCGGATGTCAGATTTCAGGCGTTAAATAAATAGGTTTTTAAAGTTTGACAAAATTCCTGTCTCTCTACCCTCGGACATCGGTCATCGGCCATCGGTTGCCCATCAACTTGATGTTGTCTCGCTATTTTTTCTTACAAATTGTGAAATGATATGAAGATTTCATATCTTTGCGCTCTGAATTTGGCATTTTTCGTGTCAAAATTCGAGAAATGCGTCTATGCACAAAAAAGTAATACTTTAACTAACAATCAACAATGGGTAAGTACACAATTAAAACCCTGAATGGAATTTCCGAATCGGGGTTGGAAAAATTCGGCCAGAATTTCGAAATAAATGAAAACAACGATTATCCCAACGGAATTATCCTGCGCAGCGCACCGTTGCACGACATGGATTTTCCCGACAGCCTACATTGCATTGCACGTGCCGGCGCGGGCGTGAACAACATTCCCGTGGAAAAATGTACGGAAAAGGGAATTGTTGTGTTCAACACGCCGGGGGCGAACGCCAATGCCGTGAAAGAACTTGCCATTGCCGCCATGCTTTTATCGGCGAGAAAGATTGTGGAAGGAATAAACTGGACGCGCTCATTAACGGGTAACGATGTGGCAAAACAGGTGGAAAAAGGGAAAGCACAATTTGTGGGGCCGGAAATCCGGAACAAAAAACTGGGCGTTATCGGCTTGGGAGCCATTGGTGTTATGGTGGCCAACGCGGCGGTAAACATGGAAATGGAGGTTTATGGGTTCGATCCGTACATATCGGTGGATCATGCCTGGGGCTTGTCGCGTGCGGTGAAGAAAGCAAACGACCTGAAAAAACTTTTCAAGCATTGCGATTACATTACCCTGCACATTCCGCTGACCGGCGAAACTAAAGCCATGCTGAATAAAGAGGCTTTCGCGCAAATGAAAGAAGGAGTGCGGATAATAAATTTGTCGAGAGGCGAATTGGTTAACGATGAGGATATTGTGGATTCTTTGTTAAACGGCTCAGTAAGTGAATACGTTACCGATTTTCCCAACGAAAAACTGATTAATGTGCCCGGCGTTATTGCCGTTCCGCATTTGGGCGCATCCACGCCGGAGAGCGAAAACAACTGCGCCGTGATGGCGGTGCTGCAAACCAAAGATTTTCTGGAGAACGGAAACATCCGAAATTCGGTGAATTATCCGGCTTGCGATATGGGTATCAGCATCGTAAAGCACCGGCTGACCATCGCGCACAGAAACATTCCCAAAATGCTGGGACAAATTTCGGCTGTTCTTGCCGAGCAAGGCACCAACATTGCCAACATGATAAACCGCAGTCGCGGCGATTTTGCCTATACCATGGTGGATTTGGAAGAAGAAATTACCGACGAGAACGTGAAAAGAATAAAAGATATAGTGGGCGTGCTGAAAGTGAGGGTAATTTAATACCACTTGGCAACATATTCCTCCCCGCGCTGCCGGCCTTTTTTACTCGTCTATCGACGTGATTTCCACCAACAATTCATCCTGCATCACCGATTGTCCGGGCGCAACGTGTATTTTGCGGATTACACCGTTGCAGGTTGCGTTAATCTCGTTTTGCATTTTCATCGCTTCCAGGTTTAAAATGGGTTCGCCTTCATTCACCAAGTCGCCTTCGCTTATGAAAACATCCACCACTTTGCCCGGCATCGGCGATTTTAGGTTGTTGTCGGCGGCAGTTCCGGCGCCTTTGTTGAGCAGATTACACCGCAGATAAGAGAAAATGGACTCGATGCTGAACTTGTACTCTATGCCGTTCACTTTCACCATAATGCGGTGCTGGTCGCGCTGGGTTATTTCGCATCGGTACATAATATCGTTCATGCTGAACGACGAAAAGTTGTTTTTGTGCTCGATGAAAAACACGTCTTTTTCCTTCCCGTTAATAATCGGTTTCGATTCTTTGGGCAAATAAATTTTGTACCGGTCGCCGTTGTCGCGCATGGCAATAAACAGGCGGGTAGCGTCTCTTTTGTAAACGTATGATGTGGCCATTT
>JAUNRY010000102.1 GCA_030539475.1 Bacteroidia bacterium
ACCGATATCGTGCACATCGCCCTTCACCGTTGCCAGCACAATTTTCCCGGCTTTCTTGGCTCCGCCCGATGTTTTTTCGGCTTCGATAACGGGCTGGAGAATAGCCACCGCTCTTTTCATCGTGCGCGCCGCTTTCACCACCTGCGGAAGAAACATTTTTCCTGAACCGAACAAGTCGCCCACCACGTTCATTCCTGCCATCAGCGGCTTATCAATCACATCCACCGCACGCGGATAAACGGCAAGCGCTTCGGCAATATCTTCGTCCATAAAATCACTGATTCCCTTCACCAGCGCGTAACTCAACCGTTCTTCGAGCGGCAGGGAGCGCCATTCGAGAACTTTTTCCTTTGTCTCTCCCGATGTTTTGTTTTTGATGCTCTGCGCATACTCCATCATCCGCTCGGTGGCATCTTCTCTCCGGTTGAACACGATGTCTTTCACCAGTTCCAGCACATCGGCGGGAATATCTTCGTACAGCACCGACTCGGCAGGATTGACGATTCCCATGTCCATTCCGGCCTGAATGGCGTGGTACAGGAAAACCGAGTGAATTGCTTCGCGGACATAATTGTTTCCACGAAACGAAAACGACAGGTTACTCACTCCCCCGCTCACTTTGGCGCCGGGCAGGTTGGCTTTTATCCATTTCACGGTTTCGATGTAATCCACGGCGTAATTCCGGTGCTCTTCCATTCCGGTGGCGATGGCCAGCACGTTGGGATCAAAAATAATATCCTGCGGATTGAAACCGTTATCGACCAGCAAATTGTAGGCTCTTTCGCATATCTCGATGCGGCGTTGGTATGTATCGGCCTGTCCCGTTTCGTCGAAAGCCATTACCACGACGGCAGCACCGTACGATTTCACTTTTTCGGCTTCCGAGAGAAACTCCGCCTCGCCGTTTTTGAGCGAGATGGAATTCACGATACATTTTCCCTGCATACATTTCAATCCGGCTTCAATCACTTCCCATTTCGATGAGTCAATCATCACGGGAACGCGTGAAATATCGGGATCGGATGCGAGCAGGTTAAGAAAATTGGTCATTTCCTGAACACCGTCCAGCAAGCCGTCGTCCATGTTTATATCGATAACCTGCGCTCCGCCTTCCACCTGTTGGCGAGCAATTTGCAACGCCTCTTCGTAGTTTTTTTCCTGAATGAGGCGCAAAAACCGGCGCGAACCCGCCACGTTGCATCGCTCACCGATATTTACGAAATTGATTTCGGGCGTCAGCACAAATTCTTCCAGGCCGGAAAGGCGCATCAATGCGGGCTGTTCGATGGGCGTGGGTGGCGTAACGCCTTCTACCATTTCGGCATATTTGGCGATATGCTCAGGCGTGGTTCCGCAGCATCCGCCAATGATGTTTACCAATCTTTCATCGATAAATTCCTGAATCTGAACAGCCATTTTTTCGGGTGTTTCGTCGTATTCGCCCAGCTGATTGGGCAATCCGGCGTTGGGATAAGCGCTCAGGAAGAACGGCGAAACGCGGCGCAATTGATGGGCATACGGTTTTAAATCGGATGCGCCGAACGAACAGTTCAGCCCCACCGACAACAAATTGGCGTGGCTTACCGATGTAAGAAACGCTTCGATGGTTTGTCCCGAAAGTGTCCTGCCCGCTTTGTCGGAAAGCGTTACCGAGAGCGAAACGGGCGTGTTTTTTCCTCGTTTTTTCGCTACTTCATTGGCGGCAAACAAGGCGGTTTTGGCGTTGAGCGTATCGAAAATGGTTTCGATAAGCAGAATATCCACTCCGTTTTCTACCAATGCGTCGATTTGTTCGAAATAGACGTTGCGTAAATCATCGAAAGTTACGGCACGATACATGGGGTTTTCCACATCGGGGCTCATGGATGCGGTTTTGTTGGTAGGCCCGATGGCTCCGGCTACAAAACGGGGTTTGTCGGGATTTTTTGCCGTAAACTCGTCGGCAGCTTTTCGTGCCACTTGCGCGGCAGCCGCATTTATTTCTCGCACCAGATGGGCCATTCCGTAATCTTCCATCGAAATAGCATTGGCGTTGAACGTGTTGGTTTCGATAATATCGGCTCCGGCAGCGAGATACGCGCGATGAATCTCGCCGATAATTTCCGGTTGCGAGATGGAAAGCAAATCGTTGTTTCCTTTTTGCGGCTTAGCCGCATTGTTGAATTGTTCGCCACGATACCCTTCTTCCGAAAGTTTGTAGCGTTGTATCATTGTTCCCATGGCACCGTCGAGGATGAGGATGCGGGATTTGAGTATATCTTGGATGTTCATTGTTGTTATCGGTTACGAGTTAAAATGTATGGAAGTCATTCTATTTCTATTTTTCGCCTATTTTTTTGGAGATTTTATTTTTCCTTCTAATTTTCTAAACCCTTTTTCTGCATCAAGTGTGTTCAGGCGTATCAGTTGTCGTGTGGCCATTTCTTGTAGGCAATCGTATCGGGAAGATTTATCCATATCGCGTTTTAGAAGCTCGGCGTTGAACGATTCCATATTGGCAAGCACTACCAATTCGTTGATGCTTGCCGTATCACGAATATTCAGCCCATTTTTAGCGTGCAGGGGATTGGCATCGCGCCATTGTTTAGCAGTGCAACCCCATAAAGCGAGATTCAACATATCCGCTTCATCTGCATACGCATATGCTTTTTCACGCTGCACGTCAATTTTGGGAATCACAAAATCCCGAACAGCATCGGTGTGAAGCGTGTAGTTTACTTTGCTAAGAATTCGTTTTACATTCCATTCGCCCAGCATCGGATTGTTTTCGTTTTCTTTTAACCGCTGATATTCGGTAATTAAGTAAAGTTTGAAAACGGGGCTTAGCCACGATCCAAATTCAAAAGCAATGTCTTTATGGGCATAAGTTCCGCCATTTCGGCCTGCTTTGGAAATTAAACCAACGGCATCGGTTGCGTCAATCCATTTGCGCGGCGTCATATTAAAACGGTTTGCGCCGGCTTCGTGCAAAAAGGTGTCGAATTCGACACCTTTAAATGTCGGATTGTGCAACATTTCCCATGTGCCTAAAAATTCGAGCGTGTTGCGGTTGCGCATCCAATTGCGTATATGGTCTTCTCCTTCTTGGCTTTTTACCATGTCGGTAAGGCTGATATAATCGGCATTATTTTCTGTTGAAATAGAAATTTCAATATCCTTTACTTTTATTATGCTGATTTTCTTCATCGCGTTATGCTTGAGGATTTTTCCTAAAAACTATGCGAATGTACAAAAAAGAATGCAATTTATTGACTAAACCGACGAAATCGCTTCCATTTGCTATAATTTAGTCGAATCACAGCCACAAAAAAAATCCCGCTATTAGTTAAATAACAGGATTTTTCAATTAATACAAAGGTGTGTTACACCACTTGAGGCCGTTCTTTTTTCAGCCATCGGCGAGCGCAATCTGCTGCGGCTATCAGTCCGCCGGCCATCATTATTATATCTTTCAGTACCAGGCGGCCGGCACCGGAAAGATACGGAAATCCGTACTGAGGCGTGGGCATATCGCCGCCCAGGTTCGGCACCCACACCTCGGGCGTGGTAATCAGAAAAGAGAGGGTTACGATGGACATTCCGAAGGTGAGCAATCCGCCCAGCATCCCGATTCGGGAATACCAAATTCCCAGCAGCGTGAGTGTTCCGATAAGCACGATAAACGAACCCAATCCGTAAGAAAAAGGATACGTTCCGTTTTCTTTGTGCCACTCAATGTTTTTCGCCACCATTTTCCCTTCGGGGTTGCGGTATTCCTGATATTCAGGCGCATCTTTGGTGTAAAGGAAACTCATAAAAGGGCTGTTTGCCACGAACGGCACAATGCCGTCGGCTTCGTACTGAAAGGCTTTTAGCCCGCCAATCCACAGCATTACGATAAAAATAGCGAAGCGGATAAAGTTTATGAACCGCGATTGATTTTTCACCAATACGTTTGCCGCGAAGGTGAAAAGTGAATTAATTTTGCTTGTCTTGTTGTTTTCTGTTGCCATTGTTTTTAATTTTTTTAATTATGGCACAAAGATATAACCTATATTAAAAGACAGGAATGGACAAAAAATGATAGTTCATAGATTATTTTGCCACAATGGATATCCCGACCTTCTCGCGGTAATGCGCCGGCGACAACCCTACGTTTTTCTTGAAATAGCGGCTGAAATAGAATTCATCGTCAAAATTAAGTTCCGCAGAAATCTCTTTTATGGATTTATAAGTTAAATGCAGTAGCTTTTTTGCTTCCAAAACCACCCTGTCCTGAATGAGTTGAGTGGGAGTTTTTCCGAAATACTGCTTCACTTTTTTGGTGAATGCACTGGGTGAAAGTGATAATGCAGAAGCAAAAAACGACGGACTTCGTTCTTGCAGGAAAAAAGTATCGATGAGCTGCTGAATTGAAACAACATCATCGTTTAGTGTGTTTTTTTCTTCAATAATCTGCAATTGTTTCTGTTTACTGCACAAGGCTAAAATAAGTTGCAGGTACGCTTTGAGAATGGATTCCGAAAAAACTTCCGCCGTTTCTTTTTCGCGTTGCATTTTTTCGAAAAGCTGCAATACTTCAACCCTGTCCAAGTCTGGCACCTGAATATGCGGATACAGATAAATATTGTTGAACAGCAATCCGTTGCACGCTACTTCTTTCTTATGGTACTCAATGCAGTAGAAATCGCCGTGAAAAGACAGCACGTCTATGGGCGTATCTTTATCGCCCTTCCATTGAAAATGCTGATACGGTGCAAAAAACAAAATAGTGTTCCCCGAAAAGGAGTACTCCGAAAAATCTATCGAAAACGTTCCATTCCCTTTAAACACCATCACGTGATACTGCGGTGAGTTGAAAGGAGAAATAAAATCGGCTCCTTTTTTTGTTTGTATGTTGAAAAGATGTTCCATAAAATTATTGCTAAACGCACCGGGACACGATGCCTTTGGCTTCGTGATTTTTTTAACGAAGGCACAGCCATCGTCTCCCGTTAACGAAGTTAAAAACTTCGTCTCCCGAAAAGTTTCCTGCCCCAAACCACCAGCCACGCCACCGCCAGCCTCACTCCCAGAATCCACCAAACCGACACGCCAAGCGCCACAAAAAGCAAATTATCTTCGATAACGGAATGCGAAACCGCCAAATGATAGTTTAATATCCGCGCGTCATTTCGGGTTACTTTTCCTTCGTTCATTTGGTCAATCATCATCGCCCCGCCGTAAGCCAAGCCAACAATATAACCAATAAGCCAGAGGAATCCCGTACTTATCGGTAAACCGAAAAAGCGCAAAACAGGTTCAATGGCTTTCGACAGTTTTATTATCAGGTTGCGATGCTCCAGCAGTCTATAAATAACGTTGAGAACAGTTATGATGGCAAAGATCAGCAGCGCCATTTGTGCCGAGCTTGTGAGCCACGACAACAACATACCGCCCATCGACGTAACCGCTTCGGCACTTGCAACATCGAAAAACGGCATCCCCATCTCCTTCGGAAGAATAAGATTCAGCAAGACACCCACCACAAGGCTCACCACAATCCGCAACACAAACATCGACCAGAACGATGTTCCGGTTTTTGCCTGAATGGCGCTTTCCACCGGCAAATTGTGTGCTATCTGGCACATCAGCGCCAAAATGGTGAGTTCCCGCAACGTTACCGCCATTGACATGATTATGGCCAGCGGCGCGTAAAGCGGCAGGAAAATGCTGGTGATAAATATAATTGCCGTGCTCCCGGGCAAACCCAGATGCACGAAAACGGGATCCAGAAACTGCGCAATGAACGTCAATGCTCCCACATAATCGAGAAACCGCACCAACAACGAAATGGGCAAAATAATTTTAAGCAGCCACAACGTGGTGCTTCCCGATTTTTTAAGAGAAGGAAGTAATATATGGTTGAAAAAATGCATTTAAATTATGGATTGCAAGAGAGGCTTGGAGAAAAGGATGACCGAATAAAAAAAGCCTAACAGCCTAACGTCTAATGCCTATTTTTTAAACGCCCGATCCATCGACCGTTTGTCTTCTTTTTCTTTCAGCGACTGCCGTTTGTCGTATTGTTTTTTGCCTTTTGCCACGGCAATAACCAGTTTTGCCAGGCCTTTTTCGTTGATGAACAACCGTACGGGAATAATCGTAAATCCGGTTTCTTTGGTCGCGCGGGTGAGTTTTCGCAATTCGTTGCGATTGAGCAGCAATTTCCGGTCGCGACGCGCTTCGTGATTGTTATACGTTCCGTAAAAATATGGTGCAATGTGCATGTTCCGCACCCAAAGTTCGCCTCGTTCCAGCAAACAATACGTATCCACCAAACTCGCCTTTCCCAGCCGAATGGATTTTATTTCGGTTCCGGTAAGCACAATTCCCGCGGTGTACGTGTCCAGCAATTCGTAATCGAACGTGGCACGTTTGTTTCTTATATTTACAGGCGCTTGTTTCATTTTTTTCTGAGACTATTAGACATCAGATATCAGACGTCAGACGGTTAGTTTTATCAATACATTCAATAGAAATTTAATCAGTAGGGGCGCTACCACAATAAGCAGCGATGCAACAACAGCAACACCCAATCTTTTGTTTCGCTCCACACGCAAAAATTCACCGGCCCCCGCGTAAACTACATACAAGGTATAAATCACGAGAAACCACAAGGGTGCTAACCCCGATAGCAGCGGCATCACTAAAAACAAAAGATACACTACCACCGATGAATAACCTACAAATTGTTGCGCGATATTCAAATTTTTATCCGCCCCGAATTTCGGAAACAGCTCGTTCAATGCGTACGAGGCAAGATAAAATCCGCCGAAAAGCGCCGATACTGCCGCAACGGTAAGTTTCAACGCCCATCGGATATCGGTGCTTTCTGCAAACCACATTCCTCCTACAAAGGTGGTGATGGCAACGAATCCGAAAACGGGAAACAGAAAATTGTTGATAAAATCCTGATGATTAATCTTTTTATCGATAATTCTCTTCCACCCTTTTCTTGGCGATGCGATAAGAAAAAAAATCGTTTGAACGATGTTGATAAACATTTAGGCAAATAATAAAATTATAATAATCAAAAGATTAGATAACGCCTGTGGCGATAGGCGCTTCGCCTGATAGAGCTTCGCTGATAAACGAAATACGGGTCAAGGCCTTCAACTTCACGGTTTTATCACCAACAAAGTGAGCCTGTCGTTTTTATCGCGCAAGCCCCACCTGTTTAAAATGTTACATTAAACTGCCTCACGAACTTATCTTTTGATTTTGAAATGCAAAGGTAATGAATTTCTTGCGAAAACACGTTCGAAGCATCTGCCGGTTTGGAACCAGCCAATGCTTTTTAATTCGGGACGTAATATAATTGAACATTTTCTCACCCATTTCTGTAGTTTTTTCCGCAACTTTGCGTCTAATCAGAATAAAAAATTAAATAACAAGGCTATCTTTGCATAACGGGTCGAACAGTAAAA
>JAUNRY010000103.1:0-4512 GCA_030539475.1 Bacteroidia bacterium
ATGCAATACAACCTGTTTTCATCCGATAGATTCTCGTTTTTCAGCCTCAGTAGCGGAAGTTGCGGTAATTGTTATTACCTGGGCAACAGCCATTACGGAATGCTTATCGATGCCGGTTTGGGCCCTCGCGTTATTAAAAAACGGCTTGCCGAGCACGGTATCGATTTTTCTACCATATACGCGCTACTTATCACGCACGACCATTACGACCATATAAAATCGGCCGGATATTTGGCTGAAAAATTCAATATTCCGGTGTACGCCACCGAAAAAGTGCATCGCGGCATCCGCAATTGCCATCTTATTAAAAATGCAATAAACGGAACAAACAAAAAGATTATCGAGAAAGGAAAATCCTTTCAAATTGAGGATTTCCGGATAACCGCTTTTGATGTGCCGCACGACAGTTCCGATAATTCAGGTTATTTTTTCGAATTCGGCAGCCATAAAATGACATTGGCAACCGACGTGGGTGTCATTACCGACGAAGTGGCCCATTACATCGGCAAAGCCCAGCACTTGGTCATCGAAAGCAATTACGATGAAGAAATGTTGCAAAACGGACGTTATCCCTATCACCTCAAGCAGCGCATCAGCAACGGATCGGGACATTTGAGCAACCGGCAGACCGCTGAATTTTTGGCGAATAATTATTCATCCAATCTCCGGAATATCTGGTTATGCCACCTCAGCGGCGACAACAACCACCCCGATTTGGCTTACGAAACCGTAAAAAATGAACTTACCCGAATTGGCGTTGAAGTGGGAATAACGGTGAATTTAGACGTTTTCCACCGAAATGTTTTATCTTCGAAAATCGATTTTTAAATCCCCGTTTAGATGAAAATATTGTATGTTTTTGGAGGAATTCCGCCTTACGCCAACTCTTTGCTGAATAAGTTGGCGGATAAAGGGGTGGAAATTACCGCGGTGATTCCTCCCCAAAAAAGTACAATGATAGGAAAAGGCGTTAAAGTAACGGGCGGAGAAGATGCTAAGTATAAAATTGTTACGAGTGAAGAAAGAAAATCGATACTTGGTAAAACATCTTTCGGCGAGCTTCCATCTATCATAGATACGGAAAAGCCGGATATTTTTGTTATAGGATGGCCTTTTTTTCTGCAATATTTCACTCAACCCGCCTTGAGAAAAGCGCTGAAAGATAACAATACAAAATTTGTTTTGCGCGAAATTCCGTTTCAGGTGCCGCCGTACGGAAAACTGGCATCTTTTTACAAAAAAAATCACATATACGATGAAGATATGAACCTGCTCAACAAAAAAAGGTTTTTTTATGCGCGGCAGTGGATTATCTCGCACATCAGAAAATATTGTTATTCCGGAGCCGATGGCGCTGTGGTGTACGCATCCGTCGGAAAAGACATTCTGCCTACGTATGGAATATCTCGGGAGCGGGTTTTTGTGGCCTACAATTCAAATAATTCCGAAGAATTGCTTCAGATTAAAGAAGAGCTTTCGGACGAAAAGCCAATATTGCCCCAAAATAATCACAGGGTGATGCATATCGGACGGCTGGTGAAATGGAAACGGGTTGATTTATTGATGGATGCTTTCGCGAAAGTGCTCTCCCATTTCCCCGATGCTGAATTGCTGATAGTGGGAGGCGGGCCGGAAATGGAAAACCTTCAGCGTAGGGCACACGATTTAAATATTACCGGCAGCGTGATTTTCACCCGGGAAGTTTACGACAACAAATTAATCGCCAAATACTTTTTAGCGTCATCGGTTTACGTTTTGGCAGGAATGGGCGGATTATCCATAAACGATGCCATGACTTTTTCGCTTCCCGTAATATGTTCGGTGTGCGACGGCACTGAACGCGATTTGGTTTCCGACGGCGTAAACGGGTTCTTCTTCAAAGAAAACGATGCCGAAGATTTAGCGAAAAAAATAATTACCCTGTTTAAAAATCCGGGGTTACGGAAAAAAATGGGAGAACATTCGTTCGGAATAATTGAAAACAAAGTCAATGTAGATGCCGTGAGCGACAGGTATATAGGCGCTTACAAAACCATCTTGTCTGAGTGAATTATTCTTTTATCCGAATTTTTCCGATTATTTTTGTAACGTTAAGTTAAGGGTTTAAGAAACAGTAGTTGATTTAATTGATTATATATGAAAGCTTGTTTTATCGGATTGGGCTATATTGGTTTACCCACGGCTGTAATAGCGGCCGGCAACGGCATTGAAGTTACCGGAGTTGATATTAATCCCGAAATAGTGAAAAGCGTAAATTCCGGGAAAATTCATTTTTCGGAGCCGGGGCTGGAAGAAATGTGCCGGAAAGCCGTTTCCTCGGGAAAACTGAAAGCATACGCCGGGCCGCAAACGAGCGATGCGTACATAATTGTTGTGCCCACGCCGTTTAAAGGAAATCACGAACCCGATATATCTTATGTGGAATCGGCCGTTATCACCATTCTGCCGTATCTGAAAGAGGGAGATTTGTGCATTATCGAGTCTACCTGTCCGGTAGGAACCACCGAAAAGATGGCGGAGCTTATTTTTTCAGAGAAACCAGACTTAAAAGATAAAATCTATTTGAGCTACTGTCCGGAGCGGGTTTTGCCCGGAAACACCGTTTACGAATTAATCCACAACGACAGAGTCATAGGCGGCATAAATAAAGAATCGGCCGAAAAAGCCGAAAGTTTCTACAAACACTTTGTCAAAGGCGATATCTACAAAACAAATGCCCGAACCGCCGAATTGTGCAAACTTACCGAAAACGCCTCGCGCGATGTGCAAATAGCTTTTGCCAACGAGCTGTCCATAATATGCGAGAAAGCCGGCATCAATGTGTGGGAGTTGATAGAATTGGCCAACAAGCATCCGCGTGTAAATATCCTGCAACCCGGCAGCGGAGTAGGAGGGCATTGCATTGCGGTTGACCCATATTTTATAACTTCGGAATTTCCTGTCGAGTCGCAACTGATAGGAAAAGCCCGCGAAATAAACAATTACAAAGCTTTCTGGTGCTCTGAGAAAATTCTTTCCACAATGAAAGATTTCAATCTGCGCGAAGGCCGGGAACCGGTTGTGGCGTTGATGGGGCTTTCTTTTAAACCCAACATCGAGGATTTACGGGAATCGCCCGCCAAATACATTGTCTCCAAAGTAATGCAAGCGCACAACAACGCCGATTTCTTAATAGTTGAACCCAACATAGAAGCGCACAAAGTGTATAAACTTACGGATTACGGAGAGGCTTATGAAACAGCCGATATAGTTGCTTTTCTGGTTGCTCACAACGAATTTAAAAATCTGGAGTACAGGAACGATAAAATAATCCTCGATTTCTGCGGGGTTTTTAAAAAATGATGGTATGCGAAAAAAAATTATGCTTGTTTTCGGAACGCGTCCCGAGGCAATTAAAATGGCCCCGCTGATAAAAGAGTTTCAGAAATATCCCGATAAATTTCAAACTCTTATCTGTGTAACCGGGCAACACAGGCAAATGTTGGATCAGGTTCTCCAATTATTCGATATAAAACCTGATTATGATTTAAACATCATGAAAAGCAATCAGGATTTATACGATATAACATCGGGCATATTAACCGGAATGCGCGATGTGCTAAGCCGTTCGCAACCCGATTGGGTATTTGTGCACGGCGACACAACCACTTCCACGGCAACGGCATTGGCCGCATTTTTCCAACAAATTCCGGTAGCTCATATCGAAGCCGGGTTACGAACTCACAATATTTACAGTCCTTGGCCCGAAGAAGTTAACCGGCAAATAACAAGCCGTATCGCCACATATAATTTCGCACCTACTCCATTGAGCAAGCAAAATTTATTGAATGAGGGAATCAAAGAAGATAATATTTTGGTAACAGGAAATACCGTTATTGATGCGTTGCATTGGGTTACCCATAAAATAAAAACCGATAAAAACCTGCAAACAACAATTAGCGAAAACCTAATAAAAAGCGGCCTTCCCGAAAAAGTAATAGACGCTTTCAACTCAGCGCTCAAAACTCAGCACTCAAAACTTGTTTTAATAACCGGGCATAGGCGCGAAAACTTCGGCGAAGGTTTTATCCATGTCTGCAACGCCATTAAAACCCTCGCGGAAAAACATCCCGATGTGAATTTTGTTTATCCCATGCACCTCAACCCCAATGTTCGCAAACCTGTTTCTGAAATATTCGGAGATAATTTTACTCAAAACTTGTTTTTTATCGAACCGCTCGATTACCTGCCTTTTGTTTATCTGATGCAAAAGAGTACGTTGATTCTTACCGATAGCGGCGGAATTCAGGAAGAAGCACCCGGTTTAGGAAAGCCGGTTTTGGTTATGCGCGACACTACCGAGCGCCCCGAAGCACTGGAAGCCGGAACCGTAAAATTGGTAGGAACAAATTATGATCTGATTGTTTCCGAAACATCCCGCCTCTTATCGGATGAAGATTATTACCTTTCTATGGCAAACTCAGCCAATCCTTATGGTGATGGAAAAGCCTGTGAACGAATTGTGAAAAAAGT
>JAUNRY010000103.1:4612-7442 GCA_030539475.1 Bacteroidia bacterium
ACATCCGATATTCACGGCGGGGCGGCCATCGCGGCTTTCCGCCTGATGAACGCGCTCAATGCAACCGGCGCAAATGCCAAGATGTTGGTGCGCGATAAATTTTCGGATAATGAGAATGTGATACAAATTGGCAGCAACATCCAAAACAAACGGAATTTTTATTGGGAACGCGGGCAGATATTCCTGCATAACAGACTTTCAAAAAAGAACTTGTTCGATATTTCCATCGCCAACACCGGCGTTTCCGTTACACAACATCCGGAATTTAAGAAAGCCGACGTCATTCATTTACACTGGATAAATCAGGGAATGTTGTCGCTTCACGAAATCGAAAAAATCCTTACCTCCGGCAAAAAAGTGGTGTGGACCATGCACGATATGTGGCCGTTTACGGGAATTTGCCACCATGCCGGACCGTGCACTCATTTTCATCAGTCGTGCGGAAATTGTCCTTATCTGAAAGCCACGTCAAACAACGATCTTTCTCGCAAAATCTTTCTGCAAAAACAATCGGTTTACGCTCAGGGAAAAATCAATTTTGTTGCCTGCAGCCAATGGCTCGGAGAATTGGCCGGGAAAAGCCCGCTGACAAAAGGGCACAACGTCGTTTCCATTCCCAATCCCATAGATACGCAACGCTATTTGCCGAAAAATAAAACTGCTGCAAAAAAAGAGTTTGATTTGCCTGCCGGCACCAAGGTTGTGTTGTTTGCAGCCGTAAAAGCGTCGGACAAACGAAAAGGCACGGATTATCTGATTGAAGCGAGCAGGCTGCTCCAAAACAAGCAAGTGTTGTTCCTTATTGCCGGAACAAGCGGCGGAGAAATTGCCGGACAATTATCCGTTCCCTGCGTAAACGCGGGATTTGTATCGCCTGCTAAAATGCCGGATTTGTACAATGCCGCCGATGTTTTCGTAACGCCGTCGTTGCAGGAAAATCTTCCCAACACCATTATGGAAGCCATGGCTTGCGGAACGCCGTGCGTGGGGTTCAATATCGGTGGAATTCCCGAAATGATTACCCACCGGAAAAACGGCTACGTGGCCGAGTATAAAAACACCAAAGATTTAGCCGATGGCTTGTTGTGGACGCTTTTTAAGGCTGATTACGAGGCTCTTGCCGCTAATGCGCGTGAGAAAGCGCTTGCTGAATATGCACAAGAGAAAATTGCTAACCGATACTTGAAACTATATGCAGAATAACGGCAATAATATTACTAATCAGTCGCACTGGGAAACGTATTGGGAGAATTACCGGTTCGATAAAATTCCCCAAAAGGTAGTTTTTGAGAAATTCATGCCGAAGCTCTGCCGGGGCAAAAGTTTTATCGAAATTGGCGGTTTTCCGGGCGTTTTCGCGGCATATTTCTACAAGCACGGCATCAAAGACGTTACCGTGTTGGATTTTTACATGAATACCGAAATTGTCCGAAAGTTCGAGAAAATCAACCATCTGCCGGAGAACGCCATTCGGTGTATCGACACAGATTTTTTCAGTTTTTCGTCCGAAAGAAAATACGATGTGGTGTTCTCATCGGGATTTATCGAGCATTTTCAGGATACGCGCGATGTGATAGCCCGGCATGTGGATTTACTTTCGGAAACCGGACAACTGCTGATTCTTATTCCCAATTTTCTGGGGTTAAACGGCAAAATGCAACAGTGGTTCGACAAAGAAAACCTGGATTCGCACAACTTGAAATCGATGGAAATTCCGTATCTTCGAAACTTGATGAACTCCTTTGGTTTGCAGGATATTTCTGTTGATTATATCGGAAAACCGATGCTTTGGCTTGAACCCAAACCCCGCAATAAACGTTTCCGCAAAGCGGTGAAAATGCTAAGTTACGCGTCCAAACTCTTCCCGGTGAAAGGCCGGTTTTTATCGCCGTTCATCGCAATTTACGCCCGAAAATGAAGAAATTATCCGTCATAACCGTTACTTACAACGCCCAACAAACGTTGGAGCGAACGCTCAAAAGTGTTCGCGAACAATCGTATCCGCATATCGAACACGTAGTTGTGGATGGAAAATCGACGGACGGAACGGTGGAATTGATTCGTAAATACAACAACAAAAAACTGACGTGGATAAGCGAGCCCGACAAAGGGTTGTACGATGCCATGAACAAGGCCGCGGCAATGGCATCGGGCGATTATTTGTGTTTCTTGAATGCCGGGGACACGTTTTTTTCGCCCGAAACGGTAGAAAAAATGATGCAATCTTTCGATGGCGATCCCGATATTTTATACGGCGAAACCGCCATTGTGGATGATGCCGGAAAATTTTTGCACATGCGCCGGTTGAGCGCACCTGAAACGCTTTCGTGGAAAAGTTTCAAACTGGGAATGCTGGTTTGCCACCAGGCTTTTATCGTGAAACGCTCGCTTTTTGAGCCGTATGATTTGCAATATCGCTTTTCTTCCGATTTCGATTGGACGGTGCGGATGATGAAAAAGTCAAAATCTATTCATAACACGCATCTCACACTCATCAATTATCTAAACGAAGGCATGACAACTGCTAATAGAAAAGCTTCGCTTAAAGAGCGTTACCGGATAATGACGAAATATTACGGTGGAATTTCTACTTTTTTGTATCATATTTGGTTTGCATTGAGAGCGGTAATTAAACCAGAAAAGTGATGACAACGCGAAGAAAACTCAAGGTTGAAGAACTCAACCGCATCAGCATCCAAGAATTTCAATCGGCGGAAAAAATTCCGTTGACGGTGGTGTTGGATAATGTACGCAGCCAACACAACATCGGCTCGGTTTTTCGCACAAGCGATGCCTTTCGGGTAGAAGAAATCATTCTTTGCGGAATTAC
>JAUNRY010000104.1 GCA_030539475.1 Bacteroidia bacterium
TTGTGGTGTTGCCCTGCGCTATTGACAGGAGCGCTTCAGCGCGATTTTTTGCAAGTCCACAAATAATTGCGGATAATCATATTTCTTAAACAGAACTCACGTTATCATAAACTTTGTATCCAATTTGTAAGCTCCTCTTCGTTAGAATTTACTTTTGAGACAGCCTCTCAAAAATAAACCATCAAAATAGCGGGCTGAATACGAAGTATCGGCGTAGCCAAAACCAACTTAACATTTAAGCTGCCTTTTCAAGGCGAAATCGGAGGCTGGTGTGTTAACCCAACGCGCCGCTTCCAACTCTTTTTTCCTATTTCTCTCTCCGCTAGGAGAGAGTACCCGGAGGGGGAGAGAGGTTGCATGGGGCTGAAATAAATTGCCACTTCGTGGCGTTAGTAATAAGCTGAATATAACCTTATCACCTTATTCGGAATGCTCCTCTTATCCGAAACTCAGGTTAATAACATAACATTCGCAATCATTAACCCTTCGTCCCATAAGTTCAATACCAAGCCAATGGCCAATAGCCAATGGCTAACAGCTAATCACGTACGCATCAGACGGGTAATCCGTCAGATGCGGCGGCGGGGGGTGTCAACCGGCGTATGCTTTTCCCGAGAACGGGATGGATGGTATCGGGAGAAATTTCCGCGAAAGGGACCAATACAAATTCACGACGATGAAACCGCGGGTGCGGGATAAGTAAACCGGGTTCTTCGATGATAAGGTTGTCGAACATCAGGATATCGATATCGATAACGCGGTCGGCGTATTTTCCGTCGCTCGATTTTTTTGTCCTGCCCAGTTTCTTTTCAATTTCCTGAGTTTGTTGCAGCACTTGGCGTGGGTTCAGGGTGGCGACAACCCGGCATACGGTATTGACAAATTGGTTTTCCGACTCAAACCCATCGGGGGGGGAAACATAAAAAGCGGATTTGGAAACAATTTTTCCAATCCGCTTTTCAATCTCTTTGTACGCGCGCTCGATATTTTTTTGTTTGTCGCCCAGATTGGAACCAAGGCCTAAAAAAACTTGGTAAGTTTTCATTTGTGCTGACTTTATTCAGTTTTTTTGATTGGTTTTGGGTGGCAATAAATCGATAATATAGAATGAGATGCGATTTTATCACGCCTCTACTTAAATTATCAGCATAGCATCGCCATAGGCGCCAAACTCGTATTTCTCTTTGATGGCTGTTTGGTAAACATCCATAATTCTGTCGTATCCGCCAAAGGCGCACGTTACCATCAACAACGTGGAATAGGGCAGGTGAAAATTGGTAACCAAGGCGTCGGGCAACGTGAAATCGTACGGCGGGAAAATAAATTTATTGGTCCAGCCTTCCCGCGGCTTAATGTGCCCGTCGGTACTGATGGTTGTTTCAATGGCGCGCAACACGGAAGTTCCCACGGCGCAGATGGTATGGCCGTTGTCTTTGGCCGCGTTCACCTTGTCGCACAATTCCTGCGTGATAATCATTTGCTCGGAATCTACCTTGTGTTTGGTGAGATCTTCCACGTCGATATCGCGGTATGCTCCCAAGCCGTGATGCAGGGTGAGGAAACCGTAATCGATGTTCTTTATTTCCATACGCTTTATCAACTCGCGGCTGAAATGCAAACCGGCTGCCGGAACCACCACCGCTCCTTCTGTGCTTGCAAAAATATTCTGGTATCTCTCGGCGTCTTCCGGCACAGCCGAGCGTTCCATGTACTCCGGAATGGGCGTTTCGCCAATGGAAAACAACAGTTGTTTGAATTCTTCGTACGGCCCGTCGTAAAGGAAACGAAGCGTACGCCCACGCGACGTGGTGTTGTCGATTACTTCGGCCACCAGATCTTCGTTTTCTCCAAAATACAGTTTATTGCCTATCCTGATTTTTCGCGCGGGATTTACCAACACATCCCACAAATGCTGAGCGGGATTCAATTCCCTCAACAAAAATACCTCTATCTTGGCTCCGGTTTTTTCTTTGTTTCCGAATAACCGGGCAGGAAAAACCTTGGTGTTGTTGAAAACAAAAAAATCGTTGGCATCAAAAAAATTAATGATGTCTTTAAATACCAGGTGTTCAATTTTGTCGGAATTTTTATGAACGACAAGCAATCGCGACTCATCGCGGTGGTTGCTCGGATATTTTGCTATTAACTCTTCCGGCAAATTAAATTTAAACTGAGAAAGTTTCATATATAAATGTTTGATGTTTTGATGTTTGGGGTTGAACGTTTGATGTTTGACGTTTGGGGAACCCGCGCTAATTTACGATTTCTGAGTTGAAAAACTCATCCAATTCTTCCACTTTCATACAATCTTTTAACGAAATATCTCCCACTCTTGTTCGTTCCAGTGCAGTGAGATGCGCTCCCGATTGCAGGCATTGGCCAATATCGCGGGCAAGCGCACGAATGTATGTTCCTTTGCTGCAAAGAACACGAATGGTTATGGTTGGTAAATTATATGAAATTAATTCAATATCATCTATAACCAACATCTTTGGTTTTAGTTCAATGTTTTCGTTTTTTCGGGCAAATTCGTAAGCTCTTTTCCCTTGAACTTTTACAGCCGAAAAAACGGGCGGAACCTGTTCAATTTCGCCGATAAAATTCCGCAGGCAGGCTTCCACCTTGTCGCGGGTGATGTGATTGGTGGGATATTCCGCGTCTATTTCCGTTTCGAGGTCAAACGACGGTGTTGTGGCTCCCAGCCTCATTTGGGCCACGTATTCTTTTGTCTGGGCTTGCAGCCGCTCAATTTCTTTTGTTTTTTTGCCGGTGCAAATGGTCATTACACCGGTTGCCAGCGGATCGAGGGTGCCGGCATGCCCCACTTTCAGTTTTTTTATTCTCAGCTTCCCGCACAGTTTTGCGCGTACTACCCGCACCAGCCGGAACGATGTCCAGTGCAGCGGTTTATCGATGTGCAGAATTTCTCCTTCAATAAAATCCATTTAATTCGGTTAAATTGTTATCCGTTCAGGAAAAAACGGTGAAAAGCAGCGTTGCCAATCCCACCGCGCCGCAATAGATGGCAAAATAGATCAGTTTTCCTTTCCGCACAATGTTTATCATCCATTTGCAGGCGAAACATCCCGAAACGAACGCCGCCAAAAATCCTGCCGCTAACGCTGTGGTGGAAATGTTGCCGGTAACGTCTGCCCCTTTTGCCATTTTTACAAGGTCGAGCAGGGCTTCGCCCATAATCGGTGGAATGACCATCAGAAACGAAAATTGCGCCAACGTGGTTTTCTTATTCCCCAACAAAAGGCCGGTGGCAATGGTGGAACCCGATCGCGACAGCCCCGGCAGCACCGCAACAGCTTGCGCTATGCCGATAATGAACGCGTCGCGCGGGCTTATTTTGCTTTTCTCGCGCGGCTTAAAATAATAGGAAAACGCGAGCAGGAGCGCCGTAACCAGCAACATGCAGCCCACGATTAACAGCCCCGAACCAAAAACCGCCTCAACCTCGTCTTTAAAGAAAAAACCGATGATGCCGATGGGAATCATCGATATAAGAATATTTCCCGCATAGCGCGTTTCCTCATTCAGGCGAAACCGGAAAAGCCCCCGGAAAATCCACGAAATTTCTTTCCAGAGGATAACCAGCGTACTCAGCACCGTGGCTATATGTACAAGCACGGTAAAGGCCATGTTTTCTTCGGCCTCGATGCCGAACAAAGCCGAGCCGATGGCCAAATGCCCGCTGCTGCTCACGGGCAAATATTCGGTAAGTCCCTGCAAAATGCCCAGGACGATTGCTTCAAAGACACTCATTCTGTCGTTCGTTAAAAAGTTGGGTGTAAAGAATCACTTTCTACTTGTTTTCCCGGTTGTTGCGGTTTTTTGCCGGATACAGTATTCCGAAAATCATCAGCACAAAGCCAATCATGCAAACAACGGGCGCCAATTTAATGCGCCGGGCACTGAAAATATCGGGTTCAAAACCTTCAAATGTGGTTGCCGGGCCGCTCATCAGCAGAAAACCGATGATGATAATAAGTGTGGCCGCACCGCAAATGATAAGGTTTATTTTGTGGAAAGCGAGATTTTTGTGAGACATACTTTTTTAAAGTTATGAGTTATGAGTGTTAAGTTTTGAGTTTTGAGATTGCTGCGCTAAATAGAAACCAAGTTACTTTGCTGACAGACCAGTCTAAAAGTCTAAATGTCTGCTGTCTAATATCTGATATCTGACATCTATCTTCATACATAATACAAATTTTCCGTTCTCATTTTCAGGTAACGGTTTACGGCAAAATAAGTAGCCACTGTTGAAATAAAAATTCCCAGCACAATTACGGCGGCGAAAATGACGATCAAATCCGTCAGGCTTAAAATGAATTGCAGCTCGGCGTATTCTCTGTTGAAATACAAAAGGATAAGGAAAATAATTCCGTTTGCCAGAATCCCGGCCAAAATGCCGGTGAGTATATTGTTGCGGATAAAGGGCCGGCGGATAAAACTTCCGTTGGCGCCAACGAGCTTCATTGTGTTGATAATAAACCGCTTGGAGTAAACGCTCAACCGGATGGTGTTTCTTATGAGCGTAAAAGAAATAAAAAGCAATACAAGAGCCAAAATCAGCAATATCATGGTAACTTTGGCTAAATTATCGTTGATGAGATCGATGGCTTCCTGTTGATAAAGTAAATCGCGGACATTGCTTTGCTGCCTGATTGTTTGACTGATAAGGGCGATGCTGTCGTTATTGGCGTACTCCGAGTGCAGGTAAATTTCTATGGCGTCCTGCGCCGGGTTGTATCCGAGCAACTCTTCGGGATCTTCTCCCAAATCTTTGATAAGTTGCTCCTTTGCCTCGTCTTTGCTGATGAATCGTGAAGATTTAACAAACGGCTGGCCGTCCAGGTTTTTTCTCAGGATTTGAATTTCGGCGTCGGTAACCTCGTTATCGAGCATCACGCTGAAACTCATGTTTTCTTTCACGAAATTAGACAATCCGTTGCCCATAAACAAAATAAGTATGGTAAGCCCCAGCAAAACCAATACCAGCGTAATGCTTATGGTTGACGTAATTTTCGCGTTGACAAACCGCGCGGTTGATATCTTTTTCTTTCTCGACATAAAAAGGAGGTGCGCCTATAAAACCCGATTGTTCTTATACTCTGTTTTTTACAAATAGTGTGCAAAGTAACAAAAATATTGCGAATATTAGAAATTTATTAGGTGCAATAATCAGCAATAAAAATTAATTTTCTGAAACCGAAAAAACCAGAATGCCACTCAACACGTATTTCAATAACATGAGCAGCCGCCGGTTTGCCTGATTCGCCTAATGGCCGGGAACGAGCGAAGCGCAGGGAGAAATCTTTCCACAATACGGTTTTTACGGATAATCATACTATCGCATTATATCGCTAACCATCAACGAGTAACCTTTTTCATTCGGATGCAAGCCATCCGAAAACAGGCTTTCATCAATTTTCCCGTTTTTCGATAATAGCTTGTAACCCACATCCACATAAGTGTGATTGTTTAGTGAAACCATCTCCGAAATCTGCCGGTTAATGGCTTTCACTTCCGTTTCTTTACCGCGCCTTGGGAGCAATCCCACCACCTTTATCTTAGCCTCCGGCTGACGGATTTTTAGTTGCGTGAGCAGAAATTCCAGCCCTTTAACTATCTCTTCATCGGGGTGTAAGCCCAAGTTGTTTGTCCCGATCATGAGAATGATTTCATCCGCTTGGTATCCGTTGAGTTCACCGTGATAAACGCGCCACAGCACATTTTCTATTCTGTCCCAACCGTATCCCAGGTTAAGAAATCCGGCGGGCTGCATTTGTTTTTTCCAGCTTTGGCTACCGTTCTCGCGCCCCGGCTCCCCGCCCCAGTAATGTGTGATGGAATTTCCGATAATTACTTTCCTTGGCGCTTGTTTTTGAATGCGTTGCAAGATATTGGCATGCCGTTCTTTCCACTCGTAAATATACGGTTCTCGGCGCTGAGTTACCGGTTTGGTTGTGGTTAATTTCCCGACGGGCATGCTTAAAATTTCGCGGATTACTTTTTCGTATGCGTCAGCATAAGCCTGCATTCCCAGGTCGTTTGGGTGAATGTTATCTACACAGCCGTTGTCGGGGAAATTGATGGAATCTTTGTGCAGGTGATAAATATTCTTCACTCCCAGTTGAACAAGCGAATCGAATGCCTGACGCGAAGCGAGATTCATCCGGCCTGCCGATTCTTTGGAGGATTTATTGGTTTCATCGTTGCGGTAACCTATGTGGTCAACAATCAGGATGGGCGCATCATGTTTTTCCCGAAGTTTTTTCACTCCGTAAACGGTTCTGCCAATCACTTCTTCCGATGAAAGTGCGCCCATATTGGGCAGGCAATCGAAAATGAAAAGCGACGCGTCAATTTCATCGATTAAATCCACCAATTCCTTTTCCAGCGGGCCGTTTCCCGAAAAAGCCAAATTGATTACAGGATAATCGAGCTTTCGCGACAAAATATTCGTCCACGCCATTCCCGGGCGCGAAGCGCATCCGCCTTGTGCAATGGATGTTCCGTACACCACAACAGGCTTTTCCTGAAGCACGGGAATGAAGTTGAATTCAGCAGAATCGGGAACGCCGATTTCCATCCATGTAACGAAATTGTAGAGCGGAAGGAAAAGCCGGTATTCAAAGCCGTGCTTGTGGTATTGGCTTTGCGACAAGTTGTTGAACGTATAGGTTATTGTATCTCCGAAATTGAATTTATCGGTTGCCACACGCCATTTTCCGTCGGAATCGATAGCGTACAGGTCAACTCCCGATTTTCCGGTGGCGGGCATGTGAAACATGGAGTGGCTGCCGGCAACACCGTATCGGATTTCAATTTTTTCGGCATTGGTGTAAAAGTGGACAGCCAATCCGGCGGAATTTTCCGACAAATTCCAAACCGGTTTTCTCACAATTTTCTCGGCTCTGTCGGGCAAACGCCGGTAGGTTTTTCCGATTTCATTTGTCCATCCCTGATTTTGGATAACATTCGCGTTTTCCTTCAACGGGTTGTACCAATGGGTTTGTGCAGTTACTGAAACTGCAAATAGAAGACTGATGGTAAAATTGAGGATTTTCATTGTTCGGTTTTTTGTATCGGGTTTAGCCCTATTTCCTTTGCTTTTTTAATCAAATAATCGTAAGCCGCCGGGCGTTCGTTGGGAATTTCACCTTCCAGAATGGCTTCCTTGATGTGCGATTTCAGTTCGCCCACTTCCCTACCCTGCCCCAAGCCGAAGATTTCCATAATTTCGTTGCCGTCGATGGGCGGTTGAAAATTACGGACACGGTCTTTTTCTTCAATCTCGGTCAACTTGCGCCGCACGATTTTGAAATTCTTTAAGTGGCGGCGCACTTTTTCGGGATTTTTCGATGTGATGTCGGCCTCGCAAAGTGTCATGAGATCGTCGATATCATCGCCGGCGTCAAACAGCAG
>JAUNRY010000105.1 GCA_030539475.1 Bacteroidia bacterium
AACGGAAAAACAACCCTCTCCGTTACCGTGCCACCCAATTGCGAAGAAACAATTTACTTTCCCGACGAGTCCGGTAGAAAAATCAACGAGAATTCCGGTTTAGCCAAACAAATCGGTAAAAAAAACGGCTACATGCTCTTTGAAATTCCGGCAGGAAAATATACATTTGAAAATTAAAACAAAAATCTCCGGCAAGAGAAAGATATGGCTTGCCCAGCTGTCTCTTTTAGCAAAGCAGGGCTGTTAAGTTCTCATCTCGCGTCCCGAATGGGACAAACAACAATAGCCGTAGGTTTATACCTACGGTATTGTAACGGAGATATCCCCCAACGCCATAGGCGTTGAACAATACCTGTTCGACACCCTTCGGGGTCGTGCGCGATGGTGCACCGTTTTCCCCGCGTTTCACGCAGGGCTATTTCAGTTCAATCCCTACGGGATTTCAGAACTTAACGGCCTTGCTTTAGCAAAGGGGACAAACGAAGCGAAGGTGTTATGAAAAATTAAAAAAATATCAACCCTATAAACAAAATTCCCAAAATGAAAACATTCAAAACCCTTTTTCTTCTCTTCATCTGCTTCACGGGCTTAAACGCGCAACAGCTCTCCGTGAACGGATTAACGGTTGAACACAAAGTCAATCCCATCGGTATCGACACGCCGCAACCACGCCTGTCGTGGAAAATAGCCGCTACCGGAAACAACGTGATGCAAACCGCTTATCAAATCCGCGTTTCTACCAATGCATCGTTCTCCTCATCAGGAATCGTATGGAATTCCGGCAGGATAACCTCCGACGAATCCATTCTGCAAAAATACGCCGGCGAAGCATTGAAATCAAGTCAGCGTTATTTCTGGCAAGTAAAAGTATGGGACAACAAAGGCCGGGAATCGCGTTGGAGCGAAACCGCTTTTTGGGAAACCGGACTTCTTTCGCCGGCCGACTGGAAAGCGCAATGGATTGAATTTAACGAAGATACAAGCCGATACATTCCGGCGCCCTATTTCCGGAAAGAGTTCGATGTATCGAAAAAAATCGCGAAAGCAACCCTTTACGCCACCGCTCACGGGCTTTACGAATTACACTTGAACGGACAAAAAGTGGGCGACCAGGTTTTCACACCGGGATGGACAACTTACGGACATCGGCTTCAATATCAGGTGTATGACGTAACCAATCAGTTGCAAAACGGCCGAAACGCCGTCGGAGCAATTCTGGGCGAAGGATGGTATCGCGGTTCGTTGGCGTGGAGCGATAACTGGGGCATTTACGGAAAAAACCTCGGATTATTTGCCCAACTGCGCATCGATTATACCGACGGAACCTCATCCCTCATCGCAACCGACGATAGCTGGAAAGCCACCAACGACGGACCTATCGTCAAAAACGGAATCTATTTCGGCGAACATTACAATGCCGGCAAAAACCTCTCCGGATGGAGCAAAGCCGGATACAACGACAGCAACTGGAAAAAGGTGAGCATCGGCAAGTATGATTTTAACTTAGTGGCATCGGAAGGTGCGGAAATTAGAAAGATTGAAGAAATAAAACCGGTAAAAATCTTCCGTTCGCCAAGCGGCAAGCTGCTGGTAGATATGGGACAGAATATGGTCGGGTGGATTCGCCTCAAAGTTAATGGTCCGAAAGGAACCGAAATAACCATTCATCATGCCGAAGTGCTGGATAAAGACGGCGAATTTTACACCGAAAACCTTCGCGCCGCCGAATGCGAACTCAAATACACGTTGGCGGGAACGGGCGAAGAAATTTACGAACCCCGCTTCACGTTTATGGGCTTTCGTTTCATCGAAGTCATCGGTTTTCCGGGAACGCTCACCGAAGACAACATAACGGGCGTAGTCATTCATTCCGATATGCAAACTACAAGCAAATACGAATCGTCCGACTCATTACTTAATCAACTTCAACACAATATAATATGGGGGCACAAAGGCAACTTTCTGGATGTTCCTACCGATTGCCCGCAACGCGACGAACGGCTGGGTTGGACAGGCGATGCACAGGCCTTCGCACGCACCGCGGCATTCAATTACGACGTGGCGGCTTTTTTCACCAAATGGATGAAAGACGTGGCGTTAGACCAACGCAAAGCCGGTGAAGTTCCGTTCGTGGTTCCCGATGTGCTCAACCCGCAAGGTTCGGAAACCGCGGCCACATCCGCCGGATGGGGCGATGCGGCCACCATTATCCCCTGGACAATGTATTTGGTTTATGGCGACAAAGGTATTCTCGAAACGCAATATCCGAGCATGAAAGCATGGGTGGACTACATCCGCAACAAATCGGACGATGCCATGATTTGGAAAGGCGGAAGCGTTTTCGGCGACTGGCTGTTTTTTCATCCGTTTGTTAACGACCACACCACACCCGACGGACACACCGAGCACGATTTTATCGCAACCGCTTTTTACGCTTACTCAACCGGTATTTTGGCGGAAACCGCCCGCGTACTGGGAAAGGCCGACGATGCCCGTTTCTACGACAGCTTGTTTGAGCGGATAAAAAATATATTTATTCACCAATACGTAACGCCTGCCGGACGCGTGGGCACCAACTCGCAAACATCGTACGTACTGGCATTGATGTTTAATTTGCTTCCCGATGATTTACGCGAAAAATCGGCACAATTCCTCGTGAACGATATCCGCAGCCGCAACACGCACCTTTCCACCGGATTTTTGGGAACGCCCTACCTGTGCCACGTGCTTTCCGACAACGGACACACCGATGTGGCTTACGACTTGCTCCTGCAAAAAACATTCCCGTCGTGGCTCTATCCCGTAACGCAAGGCGCCACCACCATTTGGGAACGCTGGGACGGGCAACGCCCCGACGGCACGTTCCAGGACAAAGGGATGAACTCGTTCAATCATTACGCCTACGGCGCCATCGGCGACTGGATGTACCGCGTTTCCGCCGGCTTGGATACAAAATCGCCCGGATACCGCCACCTCTTGCTGCAACCGCATCCTACCGATAAACTGGAATTTTCACGCGCAACATTCGAAAGCCCTTACGGCACGGCACAATCGGGTTGGGAACGCAAAAACGGGAAAGTGATTGTGAACGCGTCGGTTCCGCCCAATGCCAAGGCAACTGTTGTTCTGCCAACCGCAACAGATATTACGGAAGCAGGAAAACCACTTTCGGCAAACAAAAACATTACCGCTCTTGAAACCGCTAACGGCAAAACTACGTTTGAAATTGGTTCGGGCAATTATGTTTTTGAATATGCGCAAGAATAGAACCAATTTGTTTAACGCGCCTTGCAGTTCAGAACCGCAAGGCGCGTTATTTCAACGTGTTGCATTGTTAAAACAGAAATAAACCCACTTTTACACGGCGGGGAATCACTTTTATCTAAATATTTTCTTACTTTTGTAACCGAAATGGTCAGTAAAAATCGTTGTTCAATCGAGAATGCCGTTTCCACAATAGTAAGAATGAGAAGTTTCATCGCCCGGATAAAAATAAGAACCCTTTTTTTTCTACTTGTTTGTTCGATTTCGCTTTCTGCTCAGGAAAACACCTTTAAATCGACCAATCAGGCAACATTGTTGGGTGTAGGAAAGGCTTTTCTCACAGACACCTATCTTTCTCCGCTCGAATACAACGGATTAACATTGTCGCTATTGCACGACCGCATCAGCCCCACCCGCCTTTTCAACGAAAAACTCATCCTTCAGCAACAATTTCAAATGCAGGTAGCTTTCTCCAAAAACCCGTCGGCCTCGGCTTCGGAATATTTTGGTGAAGTAACTTACATGGCTACAGGGCTATATCCGTTTTTCAGAAACAATAACTTCCGTTTTTACGGCGGCGCCGGCCTGGATACTTCCTTAGGAGGAATTTACAACGTGCGAAACTCCAACAATCCGGGTTCGTTGAAAGCATCGGCAAACCTCGGTTTATCAGCAATGGCGACCTACGATTGGCGAAGGTTTACTTTTCGCTGGCAGGTGAGCACACCGTTTGCCGGCATGTTTTTTTCGCCCGAATACGGACAGTCGTATTACGAAATTTTCTCCCTCGGAAACGGAAAAGGCACGGTGCGTTTCGCATCGTTTCAAAACCAGCTCGCGCTCCGAAACTATTTCACCGTGGATATTCCCATCAACAACTTTACCATCCGCACCGGATATTTAGGCAACTACTACAGAACCGATGTAAACGATATCATCACGAAAATAGTTTCGCATCAGTTCATGGTGGGATTTGCCGTGGAATCCCTCAATTTCGGCGGATTTAAAGCAAAAAAGAACAACCGGCTCAAAAGCAGTTATTATTAATTATGAAGAGACGCAACACCTTGCGTTTCAGGTAAAACAAGAAAATGAAATACAATTTCGACGAAATAATAGACAGGTCAAACTCCTTCAGTGTGAAAACTGATAAGCTGAAAGCTGTTTTCGGGCGCGACGGGCTCATGCCGCTCTGGGTGGCCGATATGGATTTTCTATCGCCTCCGGCAATTACCGATGCCCTGGCGGAAAGAATTAAACACGGAATTTTCGGATACACCATTCCCAACCCCGGATATTACGAATCCATCATCAACTGGCTGAAGAACAGGCATAATTATGAAGTGAAAGAAAACGAAATCACGTTTGTGCCCGGCGTTGTAAAAGCATTTGCCTTTGCCATTGATGTTTTCACGAAAGAAAACGACAAAATCATCATTCAGCCGCCCGTTTATCATCCGTTTCGCATTGTAACCGAATCTCTTAACCGAAAGGTTGTGAACAATCCGCTTATATTGGAAAATGGCCGGCAACGAATCGATTTCGACGGATTACGGACTCTCATCGCGGAAAACGATTGTAAAATGCTTATCTTTTGTAGTCCCCACAATCCCGGCGGAAGAGTTTGGGACGAAAAAGAATTGAAAGAACTGGCCGAAATCTGTTATGACAACAATATTTTGGTAATTTCCGACGAAATCCACTCCGATTTGGCGCTGCCCGGCTTTCGCCATACTCCGTTTGCTACCGTTTCGGAAAAAGCCCGCGAAAACAGCATCACGCTTATGGCGCCGAGCAAAACGTTCAACATTGCCGGAATTGTGAGTTCGTTCGCCGTAATCCACAACAAAATATTGCGCGACAACTACCTGAATTTCCTTGCCCCGCGCGAACTCAATCAGGGAACCATTTTCGCTTTTACCGCTACCGAAGCGGCTTATACGCACGGCGCGGAATGGCTGGGCCAATTGTTGGAATATATTCAAAAAAATATCGATTTTGTGGACAATTTTCTCAAAAAGAACATTCCTCAAATAAAAGTAATACGCCCCGAAGCCACATTCCTGCTCTGGCTCGATTGCCGCGAACTCGGATTATCACAGCGCGAGCTCGTAAACCTTTTCGTGAACAAAGCAAAACTCGCGCTTAACGACGGTACCGTTTTCGGCAAAGAAGGCGAAGGTTTCATGCGCTTAAACGTGGGAACGCCTCTCCCGAACATCGAAAAAGCGCTCCAAAACCTAAAAGCAGCCATTATTCAGTAGAAATGGCATCCGCACCGCCTAAAATAAACTATTTTGTCAGTATATTGTTAAAACTCTATCCGCAACTTAAATTAAAAATAATAATAAATCAATGAAAATTTCAGACAGTAAATATGTAACGCTAACCTACGATTTAAACGTGGGGGAAGGCGATGAACGCGAACTTATGGAGCAGGCAACAACCGAAAAGCCGCTCGAATTTATATTCGGAACAAACTCTATGCTCAAAGCATTCGAAGATAATATCTACGGACTTTCGGAAGGCGATAATTTCAATTTCACTCTGAATCCCGAAGATGCTTACGGCGATTTCGACGAAACAAGGATCATTGAACTGCCGAAAAATATTTTCGAAGTCGATGGAAAAATAGACGACACCATGCTTTTCGAAGGCAATACCCTGCCCATGATGGATTCCGATGGAAACCGCCTCACCGGCTCCGTTGTTTCCATTGGCGATGACGTTGTAACCATGGATTTCAACCATCCGTTGGCAGGAGAAATCATGCACTTCGAAGGAAAAGTAGAAGGTGTCCGCGATGCCTCGCCCGAAGAAATAGCCGCCCTGTTTTCCAATGAAGGCGGTTGCAGCAGCGGAGATTGTGGCGGTTGCAGTTGTGGCTGCTAATAAAAGGAGCCGTTAAATGTTTTATCGTAGAGACGTAGCGTGCTACGTCTCTATTCTATTGCTAATTTTTAATTTTCCACATGAACACTTTCGGAACTATTTTCAGATTAACATCGTTTGGCGAATCTCACGGCCCGGCTATCGGCGGGGTTATCGACGGCTGCCCGCCGGGAATTGAGATGGACATGGAATTTATTCAGAGCGAACTCAACCGCCGCAGGCCGGGACAATCGCGCATAACCACGCCTCGTGTGGAAGGCGACAAGGTTGTTTTCTTATCGGGTATTTTCGAAGGGAAAACCACGGGCGTACCCATCGGTTTTATGGTGGAAAACCAAAACCAACGTTCGTCGGACTACGACAACCTGAAAGATGTGTACCGCCCTTCGCACGCCGATTATACGTACCAGCAAAAATACGGCCTGCGCGATTACCGCGGCAGCGGACGTTCATCGGCACGCGAAACCATTGCCCGCGTGGTGGCGGGAGCTGTGGCCAAGTTGTATCTGAAACAGATGGGCATTTCGGTATCGGCCTATACGTCGCAAATTGGCGATATTAAACTGGAAAACGATTACAAAAAATACGACCTTTCTAAAACGGAAGACACGCCCGTTCGCTGTCCCGATGCCGATAAGGCAGAACAAATGATAGAGCTTATCAAACAAGTTCAATACAAAGGCGATACCATTGGCGGCGTGGTTACCTGCGTTATTCACGGAACGCCCGTGGGGCTTGGCGAGCCGGTTTTCGGGAAACTGCACGCGGCATTGGGAGCCGCCATGCTAAGCATAAACGCGGTGAAAGGGTTCGAATACGGGCACGGTTTCGATGTAAGCAAGCGAGGATCGGAAATGAACGATTCGTTTTTCGATGATAACGGAAAAATAAGTACGCGCACCAATCATTCGGGCGGCATACAGGCCGGAATTTCCAACGGACAGGATATTTATTTTCGCGTGGCGTTCAAACCGGTTTCCACCATTCTTATGGATCAGCAAACCGTGGATATTCACGGAAACGACACCACCATAAAAGCCCGCGGACGACACGACGCGTGCGTTCTTCCCCGCGCCGTTCCCATTGTAGAAGCCATGGCGGCGATGGTTATCCTGGATTATTATTTGTTGGCGAAAAAGTAACGGGAGACGATGGCTCTGCCTTCGTAAAATTGGGAGACGATGGCTCTGC
>JAUNRY010000106.1 GCA_030539475.1 Bacteroidia bacterium
ACCTGAAACTTTCGCAAGCAAGGGCTGAAACCGTTAAAAAAGAACTCGTCCAGTCAGGCATTGACGCCAACAGGCTATCAGCCAAAGGCTACGGACAGGAAAACCCAATTGCCGATAACGCCACAGAGGAAGGGAAGGCTAAAAACCGAAGAGTGGAGTTGGTGAAACGTTGACAAAAGTTTTGCAACAAAAAACAGTGTTGTTTTTGATAGAGGTTGAAAAAGTACGTATATTTGTGCGTTAGGGTTCGTGAAACTTGGAAGAGACACGAACAATTAACGCACATTTTCAATTGATAATCAGAATATTATACAACAATCAACCAAAAATTATCCGTTATGGAAGACCTGAAAATAATTTACACGCTTTCTCAAAGAATTAAAATTCCGGCTCTGATTGCCGGAGGATTTTTGTTTGCACTCTCGGTAGGGTTAAGTATTTTTCAGGCGTTGCAAGATACGTTCGATTTTTTCTTTTTCGTGGGAATCGCCGGCGCGGTTATCGGTTTATTGTTAATTCTCACAGTAACCATCTGGCAATCAAACCTTATTATAGAAATAGATAACGATGAGTTCAGAATGAAACTGCCCAACCAGCGCATCAACGGCTCCATATTCTGGGAATCGGTAACACAGCTCGGTATCGGATTGAGTTACCTTACATTAACTACCACCGGAACCAACTACAAAGTAGATTTGGGAAACCTGAAATACAACGACATAAAAAAGATAAAAGCCAAACTGATTGAGGTTTGCGAAGCAAAAAGCATTCCGTATAGCAACGGGTAAGGCGCTTGGGAACTCGCTTCACCCGATTTATTTTTCCCTGAAAAATACATTTATCGGCGTTCCGGTAAAATTCCAGTTTTCGCGCATCCGGTTTTCGATAAATCGCCTGTAAGGCTCTTTTACCCATTGCGGCAAATTGCAGAAAAACACAAAAGAAGGAACCTGAGTATTAGGCAACTGCGTGATGTATTTCACTTTAACGTATTTTCCTTTGTGTGCCGGCGGCGGCGTTCGCTCTATGATGGGAAGCATCACCTCGTTGAGTTTGTGGGTGGGCACTTTTTGTTTTTTGTTCCGATACACCTCTTTAGCCAAATCCATCACTTTCAGGATGCGTTGCTTGGTGATGGCCGAGCCGAAGATAATGGGAAAATCGGTAAAAGGGGCAAACCGTTCGCGGATGATTTTCTCGAAATTCTTTATCAGCATACTGTCTTTATCTTCCACCAAATCCCATTTATTGACGAAAACAATCAGTCCTTTCCGGTTTTTTTGGATAAGGGAGAAAATGTTTAAGTCCTGGCTTTCGATTCCCCGCGTAGCATCAACCATAAGCACGCACACATCCGCTTCTTCAATGGCGCGGATGGAACGAATAACCGAAAAATATTCCAAATCTTCCGTTACTTTCCCTTTTTTACGGATTCCGGCCGTATCGATGAGGTAGAAATCCATTCCGAACTTGTTGTACCGGGTGTAAATGGAATCGCGTGTGGTTCCGGCAATCTCGGTAACTATATTGCGTTCTTCGCCCATTAAGGCGTTTACAATAGACGATTTTCCGGCGTTGGGACGTCCCACAACGGCAAATTTGGGGATATCTTCCAACTCGTCCTCTTCGCCATCTTTCTTGAAAAGCGACACAACATGATCCAACAAATCGCCCGTACCCGAACCATTGATGGCGGATATGGAAAACGGATCTCCCAGCCCCAGCGTGTAAAACTCGGCCGATTGATGCCCCAGCGCGTGGTTATCGGCTTTGTTTGCCACCACCACCACCGGTTTTCCGGAGCGGCGAAGCAATTGCGCCACGCTGTTGTCTAAATCGGTAAGCCCGTTCATCACATCCACAACAAACAAGATAACATCGGCTTCCTCCACCGCTATTTGCACCTGCTTGTTTATTTCGTCCTCCATTATATCATCGGAGTTAACCACCCAACCGCCGGTATCGACCAACGAAAAATCTTGTCCGTTCCAGTTTACTTTTCCGTACAAACGATCGCGCGTGGTGCCCGACACATCGGTAACAATAGCCTGGCGGCTCTGCGTTAACCGATTAAACAACATAGACTTACCCACATTTGGACGTCCTACAATGGCTACTAAGTTTTGCATATATTTTTTTGAGACTATCAGACAAAAGCGATTAGACTTTTAGCCTAATGAGTTTGATTTTTTATTTGTAATTGATAATTGGTAATTTTACTCCAATTTGTACCCGAATCTTTTGAGCAGGTTATCGCGGTTTCGCCAGTCTTTTTCCACTTTCACATAAAGTTGCAGATACACTTTCTTCTCGAAAAACCGTTCGATATCTTTCCGTGCCATCGTGCCGAGGCGTTTCAACGATTCGCCTTTGTGCCCAATTACGATTCCTTTTTGCGTATCGCGCTCCACCATAATTATGGCGCGAATGCGAATGATATCCGGTTCTTCCTTGAACTCTTCCACAACGGTTTCGATGGAATACGGAACCTCTTTCTGATAAAGCAGCAAGGCCTTTTCGCGAATAATTTCGCTGACGAAAAAGCGAGCGGGCTTGTCCGTCAGCGCGTCTTTCTCGAAATAGGGCGGCGATTCGGGCAGAAGCTCCAAAACGCGTTTCTGAACCACATCTACACTGAAATTATTAAGCGCCGATATGGGATAAATTTCCGCCTTGGGAAGCAATTCGCTCCACGTTTCAACCAACACCTCAAGCTCTGCTTGCGTGGTTTGGTCTATTTTATTGATGAGCAGCAAAACCGGCAGGTTTAGTTGTTGCACTTTCGAAAGAAACTCATCGTTTTTATCTATTTTCTCCACCACGTCGGTAACATAGAGCAACACATCGGCGTCATCCAACGCAGAAAGCGAGAAATTGAGCATCTGCTCCTGCAATTTATAATTCGGCTGCAACACGCCGGGCGTATCGGAATACACTACCTGGTATTCGGGCGTATTCACAATGCCGATAATCCGGTGGCGCGTGGTTTGCGATTTTGCCGTGATAATGGATATTTTCTCTCCAACCAAACGGTTCATCAGCGTGGATTTTCCCACGTTGGGATTGCCCACGATGTTTACAAAGCCGGAACGGTGGTGATTTTGTTGCTGCATATATTTTCCGCTAAATCCTCTCTACACAAAGTGAAAAGGATTTTATTAAGGTGCAAAGATACAATTTTTTCGGGTGTTTCGGCTCTCACGTCGAAATAACTTGCGTGGTTTTGTTGTGCCGATTTTGAGTGAGAATATGTTACCGAATTGCCAATTTCACCAACTTCCCGTCCATGGCCGAAACATACAACTCACCGTTATCGGCAGGTAAAATCATATTGATAAGCCCGTTGGAGACGCGGTATTTCCACAAAAACGCGCCGTCGGAAGCGCGATAGGCGTAAATCAATCCTTTGTCGGTTGGCGCGTAAACCACGCCGTTTTTCTCCACCACGGGTGTGGGCGCGAGTTCGTATCCCATATCTTCGCCGGAAGAAATCCATTTTATTTTCCGTTCGGGAACCGTAGCGTCGATGGCGAGGATTTGGCCGTCCATTGTTTTGGCGTAAACCGTATTGCCGTCTTCCGAAATACCGATAGATTCGCGCACTCTGTTTTCGAGGTCGTTAAACCGCCAAACAACTTCGCCGGTTTTTTCCTCCAAAACCGTCATAAATCGGTCGGGCGAAGCCAAATAAATGCGCGAATGCGTGAGAACGGGAACTACTTGTGCAGGAGAAAACATCCGGTTAGAATGTCCGTTGTTCCAAATCCACCGCGATTTTCCGGTTTCGATATCGAGCGCGTAAAATTCGTTTCCCCAACTTCCGAAAAACAGCACGCCGTTTTTCACCAACGGGCGTGTTACCACGAAGTTATCCACGCTGTCAAACGCCCAAACCAATTTTCCGGTATTCACGTTCCAAGCGCGGCAAACGCCATCGCCTCCGGCAAGCATCACGTTGTCATCGATGCAGGCGGGCGACGATACTATGGGTTTATCGGTTTTCAATTGGTGTAGTAATTTGCCGTTATTTGCATTCAATCCGTAAAGATACGCATCAGTCGAAGCGCACCAAACCGTGTTTTGATGCACGGTAGGCGTGGAATAAATTTTGCCGCCGGTTTTGTACGTCCAAACCGTGTTGCCGTTGTTGGTATTTGCCGCTTTAATTTCTCCGGCGGTGTTGGTGTAAATCAATTTATCGCCGAAAAGATACATTCCGCTGCCCATGTCGCTCGCTTCCTGCACGCTCCACACTTCCGATACGAAAAGATGATTTTGATTGCCGGAAAAATCGGGACGCGGCGGATTTTCTTCCCATTGCGGACGGTTTTGAGTGGAATAGCTCAGCCAGGGCGGCAACGTATCGCCCGAAACCACGCGCTCCTGAAATACAATTGAATCGGCAGTTACCGTGATGATGTTATAACCGCCGGCATCTTGTTTTGCACGGAGATTGGAGCGGCACATGGCGGCATTCACGCCTTCAAAATTCATGGCCCGGTTATTGTGTCCGTGCCCGCAAAGCATCAGCTGCACGTTGTACGGGCGCAGGGCATCCATCACTTCAAACCAGTTGTTGAGCGAGTTATCCATGGGATAGTGGTTCACGTAAATTATCGGTGTATCGGTATCGGTTTTCTCCAGTTCATCGAAAAACCACGTCAGGTTTTCGCGCGGAATTTGCCCCGGGCTCATCCGCATATTCGGCCCCGAGGCCAGCCCGATAAACTTGTAACCGCCATACTCAAAACCGAAGGTTTCGCCGCCGAAAACGCGTAGAAAATCGTTTGTTCCGCTTTCCGACCAGTTGGAATCGTGGTTTCCGGGAATGATGTAATAGGGAACTTTTAAATCCTCCAACAGGCATTTTGCCGTGCGCAACTCGTTGTAAGAACCAAATTCGGTTACGTCGCCCGACACAATTGCGAAAGCAATATCCGGCTGTGAGTTAATATCGTTGACCGTTCGGTATAAATCTTCATCGTTGTTGGGGCTGCCGATGTGGGTATCGGTTATCAGTGCGAACTTGAACGGTTGTGATTGAACGTGAACCGTTAATCCGAGAAAGCAAAACAAAAGTAAAAGTAGTTTCTTCATCATCTTATCTCCGTGCAGTTCTGTGCTCATCTCTGTGAACTCTGTGTAACACTCCTAAAATACTCATTAAAAAACAACATTTGATACTTTACGGCGTTCGCCCAATATTCCCAATTGTGTACGCCGGGGCGGGAAATGAAATCGTGCGGAATATTTCTGTAAAGAAGTTCTTTGTGCAACTTCACATTCACGTCGTAAAAGAAATCTCCGGTTCCGCAATCGATTATAATTTTGATGGAGTTTGGAGTCAAAAGGTGTAATTGGTTCATCACGGTATGCTGCTCCCACCGTTCGGGAAAATCGCGTTGCGTGCCCAATCGTTTTGCCATATCCCAGTTGTTGGGAAAGGGACGAATATCTACTCCGCCGCTCATGCTTCCGCAAGCGCCAAATACATCCTGATGGCGAAAACCCAGATACAGCCCACCGTGTCCGCCCATACTTAAACCGGTTATGGCGCGGCCTTCCCGTTTTCCGATAGTTTTGTAATTTTCATCTACCCAATCTATCAACTCTTCCGACACAAATGTTTCGAACATAAATCCAGAATCAACCGGGCTGTCGAAATACCAGCTTCCATAAGCTCCATCGGGACAAATAATAATCATGTTATACAAATCGGCCAGCTCTTTCACCGCGGGCGCTTTGTTAACCCAGCCGCCATAGTTATCGCTGTAACCGTGCAGCAAATACAGGACGGGAAATTCCGAGTTTCCGGCATACGAATCGGGAGTTATTACCACCGTTTTAATTTCTTTTTTCATGGAAGGGCTTAACACCATCACCGTATCCACTTTTGATGCGTAAAGCACTACTGATAAACCAATTAAAAACAAACAGCTAAATATAAGACGTTTTGACATTGCAGTATAAATTTTTTTCCAAAGTTACAAAAAAAGAATGTTTTTAACGCGCAAATACCACTTTCAAGATTTTTTTTGTTAACTTTGAATTATCAGAAATTTATAAACGCTCCTCCATGGATTGGGATTCGACAAAAAAAAATATAAGCGAAATTTTCAATGTCGTTGTTTTCGACATACAAGGCAGCCGTTTCACCCTATTAACCATCTTATACATTGTTATTGCCATCTGGCTGTTACTTTATTTAAGTAAAAAATTCAGCCTGCTTTTGCAGAATAAGGTTCTGATTAAAAGGATCCGCGAACCGGGAGCACGTTATTCCATTGCCACCATATTGCGGTATTTGATTGTCCTTATCGGGTTTATATTTATCGTACAATCTGCCGGATTCGACATGACTTCTTTCGGCCTTATGGCAGGGGCTTTAGGAGTTGGTATCGGTTTTGGGCTTCAAAATCTGTTCAGCGATTTCGTTTCAGGAGTTATTCTCCTCTTCGATTCATCGGTAAAAGTAGGCGATGTTATTGATGTAGATGGCTTAGTGTGCACCGTTACGAAAATAAATTTAAGAACCACGCAAGTGCTTACCCGCGACGATAAATATATCTTACTTCCAAACACTTTGCTCACTAAAAACAGGATAATAAACTGGACGCACAACATAAAAAATTCGCGTTTCGATATCAGTGTGGGTGTAGATTATGCTTCCAATGTAGAGCTGGTTATGAGACTATTAAGAGAATCGGCAGAGGAGCAAGAAGGTGTGGATAAAACCCCTGAACCATTTGTCAGGTTTAACGAGTATGCCGATTCGGCACTTTTGTTTACGGTATATTTTTGGTCGTCGAACGTTTTTCGGGTGGAAAACACGAAGAGTGAAATCAGGCGAAAAATTTTTCACAAATTTGAAGAAAACAACATTATTATTCCCTTTCCGCAACGTACATTACATATACTCCGGAACAATGACGATGCTTTTTTCCCGGATAATAACAAAAAATAAACAGACAAAACAATGCAGATAGAATTTAAAATAGATGACCGGAAACGCGGTAGTTTCTTCATCCGGCAAGACGGCAGACAAGTTGCCGAACTCGATTTTGAAGTGAAAAACAATGTGCTGAACGCTTACCACACAGGCGTCCGTCCCGAACTGGAAGGACAGGGAATTGCGGGAAAACTGTTTGATGAAATGGTGAAATATGCCCGCGAAAACGGATACAAGGTTATTCCGTCGTGTTCATACATTCATGCCAAATTCCGTCGTAATCCCGAAGGGTTCAACGATATTTGGTATCGAACAGATGATTAGTAGAAAGGGTGATTCTTGAGCCATTAAACCAAAAGGTTCTTAACAAGTCAAAAAAAACGTTTTCAGCAAACAA
>JAUNRY010000107.1 GCA_030539475.1 Bacteroidia bacterium
TTTCGTAAATCAGATTTTGAATGATTGACAATTTCATGCCTGTCTTTTCTATTTTTCTTTAGCCGATTTGGAAATTTTCATTAAACTTGATGTCGCAATTTGCGGTATCAAGATATAATTTTGTCATTTAACTCTTCCAGCCACGCCTTCGCCACCGCATCGCTCGGCATACGCCAGTCGCCGCGTGGCGAAAGGTTAATGGAGCCTACTTTTGGCCCGTCGGGCATACAGGATCGTTTGAACTGTTGTGCGAAGAACCGTTTGTAGAAAACTTTCAACCATTTCAGAATCTCTTCCGATGAGTACATATTTACAAACGCTTGTTGTGCAACAAACTGTATTCTTTTGGGCGAATCTCCGTAGCGGAGCATCCGGTGCAGGAAAAAATCGTGGAGCTCGTAGGGGCCGACAAAATTTTCGGTTTTTTGAGCGATTTTTCCCTCGCTGTCGGCCGGAAGTAGTTCGGGGCTGAACGGCGTGTCGAGAATGTCGTGCAGGATTTTTCGGGATTGTTCATCCATTTGCGTGTCGGCAATCCAGCGAACCAGCGTTTTTACCAATGTTTTGGGCACGCCCGCGTTTACGCCGTACATCGACATGTGGTCGCCGTTGTAGGTTGCCCAGCCCAGCGCCAGTTCCGACAGATTTCCGGTTCCCACCACCAATCCGCCGGTTTTGTTGCCGTAATCCATCAAAATCTGTGTGCGCTCACGCGCCTGAGCGTTTTCGTAAGTTACGTCGTGTTGGTTTATATCGTGTTCAATATCTTTCAGGTGTTGCGTTACAGCATCCACAATCGAAATTTCTTTTGCGCTCACACCCACCGATTTCATCAGTTCCACGGCATTGTTATAAGTGCGGCCGGTGGTGCCGAATCCGGGCATGGTGATGCCGATGATGTTTTCGCGCGAAAGGCCAAGAATATCAAAGGTTTTGGTAGTAACCAGCAGGGCTAACGTGGAATCCAATCCGCCCGAAATGCCGATGGTTACTGTTTTTGAGCCTGTGTGCCGCAACCGCTTCGCCAATCCGTGTGTTTGGATGTTGAAAACTTCGCTCAAGTGTTCATCTTCCTTTTCCAGCGCCGGAATGAACGGATGCGGATAGAATTTTCGGTGCATTTTTTCCACGGAAACCGGTTCCAATTCACATTCCATTTCTTGCATCGACTCGTTTTGCAACGGCAAAAAGTTGGTGTTTTTTAACCGGTCGCCACGCAATGCCGGAATATCGATATCGGAAATAATCATCTCGTTATTAAACGAAAAGCGGTTTCCTTCGGCAAGCAGTCTGCCGTTTTCGGCAATGGTTGTGGCGCCGGAAAAAACCAAATCGGTAGACGATTCGCCACATCCGGCGGAAGCGTACACGTATGCGGCGTTGCAACGGCCAGATTGTTGTAATATGAGCGATTTCCGGTATTCGTTTTTGCCTACCAGTTCGTTGCTTGCCGAGAGGTTGAAAATAATATCGGCTCCCTGCATCGCCAGTTTCGATGATGGAGGAACGGGCATCCAGAGGTCTTCGCAGATTTCTATTCCGAAGGAAGCAAACGGTGTGCGGAAAATCATTCCTTCGGAAGAGATGGGAATGCTTTCGCCGTTTATTTCAACAAAAAAATCGTTGAGGTGGTGGCTTGCGGCGAACCATCGTTTTTCGTAAAATTCGTTGTTGTTTGGGACGTATGTTTTTGGAACAAATCCGAGGATTCCTTCGTGCGAAATTACCGCGGCTACGTTGTATAAACTGTTTTTAACAAGCAACGGCAGCCCCACGATGGCGATCATCGACGATTTGTTTTTCAGAAAACCGGTTAAATCCAGTAGCGAATCCACGGCTTTGCGCTGCAATGTTTCCTGGAAAAACAGATCGCCGCAGGTGTATGACGTGATGCAAAGCTCCGGGAAACAGATGATTTGCACGTTTTCTTTTTCGGCGGCGTCAATCATCGATTTTATTTCGCCGGTATTAAAATCGCAATCGGCAACCTTTACTTTTGGTGATGCGGCTGCTACCCTGATAAATCCGTATTCGTTGATGTTCATAGTTTGTTTAAATTTTTTCAACTCAGCACTCGTTAATTTTTTTGATTTGTGAAAGACTTCCTCACAAATCTGTTTCCAATTGGCTATCTATTAATAATTGTCGCAATTCTTCTTTATTGGGTAAATATAGCTGATATTTCGACACAAATAATTGGCTGTTCATCCCATATGTGGCATATTCAACCAAAAGTTCGTCCTTGTCTTTCGATAAAATAATTCCTATGGGAGGATTATCGCCTTCGTAATTTTCTTCGTTGGCAAAATAACCCATATACATATTCATTTGCCCAATATCATTGTGCCTAACCTCATTGATTTTTAGATCAATTAACACAAAACAGCGCAAAATGCGATGATAAAACACCAAATCAATTCTATGCGGATTATTATTGATAACCAAGCGGTATTGTCGTCCCACGAAAGTAAATCCTTTGCCGAGTTCTAATAGAAATTGTTGAAGATTATCTATTAACCGGGTTTCCAGTTCTGTTTCGGAATAATTATACGGTTCGGGTATCTTCAGAAATTCTAATACATACACGTCTTTCACAATATCTTCGGGGCGTTCTATTTTTTGTCCTTGACGAGCCAATCGTAATATTTCATTTTTATCTTTCGATGCTGCAAGGCGCATAAATAGTGCCGACTTTTTTTGTCGTTTCAATTCCGGCACGCTCCAGTTTTCCAATAAATTTTGCTGGTAATAAAATGAGCGTTCCAACTCATCGTCAATTTTCACCAATTCACAATAGTGCGACCAAGACAATTTGTGAGAAAGCTTCTCACAAATTGGATAATGAAGATAAAGAAGCCTCATATAGTTTAGGTTAGAGCGACTAAATCCTCGGCCGTGGCGTAGGGCTAAATCACGTGAAAGGTTTTCCAATAATTTAGACCCGTATTTTGCTCTTGGATTGCCTCCCTGCTCATATTCAACAATATACTTGCCTATATTCCAATTGGTGTCAATTAAAGACTCATTAACAGAGCGGATAGCTTGTGCTTGTCCTTGAATATATCGACGTGAAATTCGTTCAAGCAATTCCTTATAGGCCGGATGAAGATTCTCTATTTTCGTTATATTCATAACTAACCGTTTTTGTATTTTAATTCTGCAAATTTAGTCCATTTCTTTAAAATTTCCCGTATTTTTTAAATGGTTGTTATTGATGGATTACTTGTAAGTTACTATCATCTTATAATCCCACTCATCGAAATAAAGGTTTCGGCTGCCTGTTTCCACTTCGCCGCGCTGAAAATCGACGGTTTCGCTGCGCGGAAATCTTTTGCGGGGAAAGAATTTCGCTGAAAAATCGGAATTGATGTAGAGTCGGTATGAATCGATGCCCGACATGAAGAACTCCCGGCTTGGTTTGATGGAAATCGCGCCGCCGCGGCCAAACGATATGTCCACCGGAATCCAACCCGTGCCTTCGAAATAAACTTCCGCCCAATCGTGCAGGTTTACTTCGCCGGGATGCGTCATCCATCCGCTTTGCCAGCGGGCGGGAATGCCTTTATACCGAAGCATCGTGATAAGCAGCAGCGCCACCTGGCCGCAATCGCCTTTGCTATTTTCTATCACGTACTCGGGAATATTGGCGATGGTGGAGTATTCCAACGCGCTTGCCCACGGATAGTTGGCGGCGATGTATCGATAAATGGCTTGTAAATTCTCGACAGGTGTTCGCGCATTTTGCGTAACGCTATCGGTAATTTTTTTGATGTTGCCTGAAAACCCGATATGCGGTTTGCGCTCGGAAGTATAGGCTTTGTATGAATAAGCGCTTGAATCATAAGGCATAACTTCTATTTCCGACAAATCGAACCATTCGCCGTGGGATGAAAACTCAAAATCGATGGAGAAAACCGTAGGTTTCCCTTTTTCGGCTTTTTGCTCCATATATACGCTGGTGTGTTGAGTTTGGTCTTCCGATAAAACGTAATCGGGTTGCGATGTTGCCAGTAATTTCACATCGGTTTGCCGATGAATGTCTTTTCTGGGAAAGGGAAGCCACGCGTATAAGGTTTCGCCGTCTGCAACTGCATCGGCTTTTACGGTGAGCGTATAATTGATTTTTACCGTTTTCTGTGGGAGCAGGTATTTCCCTTTCGTGTCGGTTGCGGTTTTGTGGTTGAACGCATCAACTAAAAGAGCATCGCGCGGTGTGTCTGATTTTGGCGCGGCATTTTTTGACAATTCTCTTGCCGATGCATTAACCCGAAAAACGTTGGGCGCGGCGTTTCGGAAATACCGCTTTTCTCCATCGATGATTCTGAATTCCAGCGCTTTTGATGCTTCCCACTCGTTAAGCAGCGAGTCTGTTGGCGTAAATCCGCGATTCTTTTCAATCCATTCTACAACTTCACCTTTTGTTCTCCCGAAGTCCAGTTCTATCCTATGCAAAGAGTCCTTCAAAAACTGAAGTTGCGCCGTTTCCGGCGGAGATGTTTTTTTTCTTGCGGAATCAATGATTTGCCTGGCAGCGGAAAAATTGCCTTTTTGAATTTTGCTATCAATCCGTTGTCTGTAATCTTTGTCGGGAGAATTGCAGGCTGAAAATGTTGTCATAAAAACCAATAAACTGAATAAAACTATTTTGTTCATCGTTGTTAATTGTTTCTGATAGTAGATGTAATATGTAGGATTTCCGGGAATATGCCCAATAATTCCGACATAGAGTGAAGAACCAATTTTGCTCCGGCATCTTCCAGAATTTTATCGCTGAGCGGGCCTGTATTGACGCAAATAGTGAAAATGCCGGCTTTGGTGGCCGATTCTGCTCCCAATGGTGCGTTTTCAATTACCAACGCCTGATTAGGCTGCAAATTCCCGCCCTTTTGCAATCCCAATAAAAACGGTTCGGGGTGGGGCTTGCCTATTTTTACATCGAAAGCAGTAACCATGTTTTCGGGAGTGAAAATGCTTGGGAAGTTGCTCTCCAATCTGTTTATTAACGATGGTTGCCCCGAACCGGTTACCAAAACACATTTTAATCCTTGCAATTTTACAAAGTTGAGCGCTTCTGCGGCTTTTGAAATGGTTTTGCCGGTGTTATATTTTACAAATAGTTCGCTTTTTCTTTCGTAAATTGTTTGAATTTCCTCTTCCGATGCATTCCTGCCTAAATTTTGCTGAAAAATTAGGTTGATGGTGGAAGCTCCGGTTCTTCCTTCGTGAAGATAAAACTCTTCGGGGCTTGTTTTCAGCCCCAATTCCTCCATGGTTTGCTGCCACGATTGGGCGTGTGCCGGCATGGAGTCGTACAGCACGCCGTCCATGTCGAAAAGGATGGCTTTTAAATCGAATTGTGTATAATTGTTTTGTTGAAGGTATTTTTGAAAGAGTGATGTCATTCTATTTTTTTCCAAATATACAAAAAACACCGCAAAGGGTTAAACTTTCCGGTGTTTTTTCGTGTGTGGCGTTAATGTTGATTTTTTTATTTGTGCAATCCGCGCGAGCGGAGGTATTCGATTAACTCGCGTGTGTAATCGGTTTGGATAACATTCGCGCCTTTGTTTATAATCCAGCCCCAGTGCGCATCGGGGTCGTGAATGGCTTTGGCGTCTTCGTGTCCGGCGCAAAGTTCGTCCCAAAGGGCGTTGATCCACACGGTGATGCCTTCGTCTTTCATCAATTTCAGCGCGTCGTCAACCGATGAAACTTCATCTTTGATGATGACCTCGAAGGCTTTGGGGCGATAGTCATCGATGAAATCTTTGGTGTATTCATACGGAGTAATTACTTTTTCGCGGCTGTAAATGGTATAATCTTCCGGCCAAACCATGGGCATATAGATTACGCTATCGATAAGCGTTCCGTATTGTTGGCGCAGTTTGCTCATCGGTTCGTTTCCTTTGAGGATGACTTGCGGCGTGGTGCCGGTTTCTTCGGTAATTTGCATTACCAAGTCAAAGCTTTCCCAAGCCTTGTCGAGGTTTATCAGCAGAGGTTTTCCTTTAACGGCAAGCATCATTTCTTCCAACGTAGGTACTTTGTGTGAGGTAACAACGCCCGCGCTGTCTTTTAAAAAAACGTTGCGTATGGAGTCGAGCGTGAGTTCGGCAATAACTCCTTTGCCCGTGGTGGTGCGGTCGATGGTTTTGTCGTGCATCACGATAAGCCGGTTGTCTTTGGTGCGCTGCAAGTCAATTTCCACAATTTCGGCTCCCAGGTTAAAAGCATCTAATACGGCAGGGATGGAGTTCTCGGGCGATATGCTCCAATCGCCACGGTGCGATACCACCATTACGTAATCGGGCGAAGGGGTGAAAAACTTTTCGCGAACCCGGGCTACGGCATCTTGCGCCTGAATTTCAGTGCCCAACAAGAGGGTAAGGACGAGAAATAGATAGCTTTTTTTTATTGTCATCTTTTATTGCGATTTTAACGCAAAGGTACATATAATAAACTCCGAGTGAAATTTTTTGCAATGGAAACTAATTATTATTTAATGTGCCAGCCAACGTGGCGTTAGAGAAATATCAACAGATAGAAATGCTTATTTTTCAACCGTTAATGGCTTATAAGCAGTTTGATTTATGAAATGTTTTTTGTATGTTTGTATCAAAATTCAACAAACAATAGCAATTATGACTACAACGAAAAAAAATAGCTGTACAGAAAAAGAGAAAGAGCTTGCCGGAGAAAAAAACGCCGAAAAAGCTCCAAAAGAGCCTAAAAAAGAGATATCCAAATTGTGGCAAGCCGTACTCAGAAACAGGGGTACCGGCAAAATATTGGACATGAAAGCAGTTATGAAATAATTTATGGAAGAATGAGGTATTTAATTGATACCAACATACTGGTTTTTTGGCTTGCTGGAGAAGACTTCATTGATAGAGATATAGAAGATATTTTTAGCGATGGCAATAATGTTATATACATAAGTTCTCTCTCGATTTTTGAAACGCTTAATCTGTTTCATAATCAGAGAATTAAAACCAAATACAAAACCATAGAACAACTGCTGGATGCCATCACTAACGAATATTACCTTCAAGTTTTACACACCAAAAGCGAGCACATAAACACGTATGCCCATTTACCGTTGGTGAAAAATCACAACGATCCTGTGGACAAAATCATCATTTCGCAGGCAATTACCGAAAAAATGCCTCTTATCAGTTCCGATACCAAATTCAAAGAATATCCTCGCTTGGATTTTATTTTCAACCGAAAGAGTTGAGCCTGCTTTGCCTTATCCCCCCGCTTTAGTTTTTCAGTCCCTGCCTTCTCAAAAAGTCCGTTAATTCTTTTATCCGGTCGGTTTGAATAATGTTTACGTTGTTTTT
>JAUNRY010000108.1:0-1038 GCA_030539475.1 Bacteroidia bacterium
TTTATTTTTTACGAAGCCACAGGCATCGTCTCCCGGGGCGGGCTGCAACCCAATCGTCAATTGTCAAATAATCTACTTTTCCGTTCCTTCAACCATGGGCACAAAGATGAAATCGCCGTGTACCGACTCGGTAAACCTGGTTTCGCTCTCGCGTTTTACGATGGTCATTTTCTGTCCGTGCCTGCCGCCCAGCGGAAGCACCATCCATCCGCCTATTTTGAGTTGTTGTTTCAATTTTTCGGGGACTTTTTCGGGAGCTGCCGTAATCAGTATTTTATCGAAAGGCGCGTGTTCGGGCAATCCCTCGTAGCCGTCGCCGAAAAACAGCTGCGGATGATAACCCTGCTTGCGGAGCGTCTCCTTAGCCGTTTCGTGCAATTCCTGATGCCGCTCAATGCTGTAAACATCGGCTCCCATTTCACAAAGAACTGCTGCCTGATACCCGCTTCCTGTGCCTATTTCCAATACTTTTTCGCCCGGCTTCAATTGCAGCAGCTCACTCTGATATGCTACCGTGAAAGGTTGTGAAATGGTTTGTCCTTTTTCGATGGGCAGCGGGCGGTCGAGATAAGCGAAGTCGCGCAAATTCTCGTCAATAAATTCGTGTCGGGAGATGTTGCCTATGGCAGTTAATACTCTTTTATCGCTGATTCCTTTTTTTCTGAGAGCCTCAGCGAGTTTTCCGGCTTCGCTCCTGTTTTTTTGCGATGAGTTAATAACCTGTTCGCCGGATTTTTCATTTTGCCTGTTTCTATGATTGGCGCAGGCAGCCGACGCCGCACAAAAAAATGCGATTAAAAGAAAGGAAAGGATATGTTTTGTTTTTGTTTCCATATATCTCTGTTTTAGTTGTTATTAAGGTCAAAGATAATGAATTTCTGTGTTTTACCCTGTTGTTGTCCGATAAAATATCTTGAAAGGAGAAAATGTGCAACCCGCAACCATGTGGATTCAACTATACGTTTGTGGATTTTTTTGGAGACTTCTCCCTGCGGTCGAAGTGACGAGCCTGTTGATATAGAGAGAGCGAAAGCAGGC
>JAUNRY010000108.1:1048-7249 GCA_030539475.1 Bacteroidia bacterium
CCGCAACCATGTAGATTTCAACTATACGTTTGTGGATTTGTTGTTTGAGGCTTCTCCTTGCGCTTGTTATACGGCTTCTTTTTATTTTTTACGAAGCCACAGGCATCGTCTCCCGGGGCGGGCTGCAACCCGGCACTTCAAAACCTGCCGGACTTTATAAATGTATGGCCAACGTTAGCGAGATTGAACTGTTTTTATCGGACAACAATGGTTTTATCCTAAATTTTTTGCTTCATCGTTCTTATATTGAAATAAAAAATCGTAATTTCGCTTACTATTTCAACAGTTTCCAACTATCCGGTTAAAGCATGAGAAAAATTACTTTTTTGTTCCTTTTATGGATGTTTTCAACGTTATGCTCTATGGCTCAACACAACGATATAAACCGTATCGTACAAGCGGTACAGAAAAAATTTGCACCCGACAGGCGCGTGGTTGTTTTCGATATTAAGCCGTTGTTGCAAAACGACACGGTTGTTTTGGAAGGAGAAACTTCCCACCCGGGCGCTTACGACGATTTGCTCAGGCAAATTACCGGAAATGTGAAGAACAACATTCGCTTATTGCCCGATGAGGTAATCGGTGAAAAAAACCGGGGCGTGATTTACAATCCGGTGGAAAAGCTGCACGCAAGCAATTCTTACGCCAGCGAAACCGTGTCGGAAGTTTTGCTGGGGATGCCCGTGAAGTTGCTGGACAAAAAAGGCGGCTGGCGGCGCGTGCAAACTCCCGAAGGTTACATCGGGTGGGTTTCGGAAGCCATTCAGCCGCTGAGTGAAGCGGAATTGCGCGCGTACAACAAAAAACCGAAGGTTGCGGTTACGAGTTTGTATGCGCTTGCGTACGAAAAAGCGAATGTGAAATCGCAAACGGTGTCTAATCTGGTGATTGGCGATATGTTGGTGTTGGAAGGGACGAAAGGGCGGTTTTATCGGGTAGCGTATCCCGACGGGCGCGAAGCGTATATTCAAAAAACCGATGCCGAAGAGCTTACAGATTGGCTGGAAGGGATTGAATTTACACAGGAAAGTATCGTGAAAACTGCCGGGCAATTTATGGGTGTTCCGTATGTGTGGGGCGGAACTTCGGCTCACGGACTCGATTGCAGCGGATTCACCAAACTGGTTTATTTCCTGCACGGCATTCTTCTGCCACGCGATGCTTCGCAACAGGCGCTCACCGGAAAATTAATCGATGAAACGGGTGATTTTCACAATCTTCAGCCGGGCGATTTGGTGTATTTCGGAACAAGGATAACGGATGAAAATCCGAGAGAAAGGGTGGTTCACGTGGGAATTTATATCGGAAACGAGCGTTTTATCCACGCATCGGATTATATTCAAATAGGTAGTTTTAACCCGGCAGACTCGCTTTTTGACGAGTATAACACCAATCGGTACCTGCGCGCCAAAAGAATTATCGGCGAAGTGGGTACGAAAGGTATTGAACGGATTTTTGATAATGAGTTTTATGAATAAAAGCGAATCGGACCTCGCTTCACCCGATATGAAACAAAACAGGCGTCAATTTATTAAATCATCTGTAACGGTTGCTCTGGCGCTTTCACTGCCGCCATTACCCGCCGTTGCCAAAACGAAACAAATAAAATCTTCATCGAAAATGAAACTCTCCTGGACTCCTTACGACCTTGAACTCCGCCACACGTTTACCATTTCCGGATTTTCACGAAAAACCACACCTGTTGTTTTAACAAAAATTGAATACGACGGACTGGTTGGTTACGGCGAAGCATCGTTGCCGCCGTATTTGGGCGAAACACAGGCTTCGGTTATCGAGTTCCTGAAAAAAGTGGATTTGTCTGCTTTTTCCGATCCCACTCATTTGGACGAGATTTTAGAATACGTAGAGGGCATCGCTATAAATAATACGGCTGCGAAAGCATCGGTTGACATTGCGTTGCACGATTTAGCCGGAAAAATCATTGGCGCGCCGTGGCACAAAATGTACGGATTGAACAAAACCGATGTTCCCGATACTACATTTACCATCGGTATTGACACGGATGATGTGGTGCGCGAAAAAACGCGCGAAGCGCTGGGGCGCTTTAATATCCTGAAAGTGAAAGTGGGCGGCCCCGATGACAAACGCATGATCGAAACCATCCGTTCCGTTACCGCTTTGCCGCTGGCCGTGGATGCCAACCAAGGGTGGAAAGACCGCCACACGGCGTTGGATATGATCCATTGGTTGAAAGAGAAAGGCATTGTGATGGTGGAACAGCCTATGCCGAAACACGATTTGGAAAATATTGCCCGGCTAACGGAAGAAAGTCCGCTGCCCATTTTTGCCGATGAATCGCTTCAGCGGTTGGCCGATATTGAACGCCTGAAAGGCGTATTTTCGGGTATTAACATTAAACTGATGAAATGCACCGGCATGCGCGAAGCGTGGAAAATGCGCAATTTCGCCGAAACACTCGGGATGAAAGTAATGATGGGTTGCATGACGGAAACATCGTGCGCCATTTCGGCAGCATCGCAACTTTACTCCGGAACGGATTTTGCCGATCTCGACGGCGCGTTGCTTATCGCCAACGATTGTTTTGACGGCGCCCAATTACAAAACGGCAAGATTATCGCCAGTGATTTGCCGGGAATTGGGGTGGAACCAAATCAGAAAATTGGTTTTGGGAAGTAAGCGCATTTTTGTTGTTTTCTAAACTTTCTCTTGTACATCTCAATATAGCTTGCCGCGTAGTGGCTAAACAAGAATAACCCCGTATGCAATGCGGGGGAAAGAACCCCTCTCAAACCCCAGCCCCGAAGAGGGCTGAACTATTGTGGCGCCCTTACAGGGCGCAGAGATTTGAGGCTCGTTAAACCCTAACGCGGTGCGTTGGGCTGACGTATGTAATGCTTTCAGCCTTTATGAGGAGGCTGATTTAGGCTCAACCCGAAAAGTTGTGGATAGTATCTCAATAGATTTCTCCCTGCGGTCGAAATGACGGTTCATTGAAAAGATATGGGCTAAAGAAGGCGGCGGCAAAGCTGCCGCCTTCTTTAGCTCTCTCTACAGGCTCGTCACTTCGACCGTAAGGAGAAGTCTCCAACCATTGTCAACAGTTGAATCCACCTGTTTTCGGGTTGTCCCGAAATTTCTAAACGCCACAACGTGGCAAGAAGAGTAAAGGGCAGGGCAACGCCCTGTTTTACGGATACGCTCCCCCAAAAACCAAACGCTGTAAGGGTGTGAGCAAGTCTTTCGCGCTTTCAGCGCTTTCAGCGCGAATTTCCGCAAGTCCACAAGTTTTTGGGAAGATCCTTGGTTTACCATTCCCCGATTTTTCTTAATTCGTCCGCATCGAGAGATCCAAAATAAGCAATTTGTTTACACAATATATTATTGATAAGTGCTTTCAACCGGAATCTCATACGTGAAGCGAATCAATTCCCCGTTATTGCCAACACCTTCTCCAATTACTTGATAGGTGGTGGGCGTATCGGCCGAATAAAACTCAATTAGGGTGTCTTGTTCAGAGATAATGAGTACATTGGGTTTCCAGTAAATTGTGGTTCTCAGGTCGGGAGTGGATGCCTCTTTTTGCTCCGGTGTTTCGTATTTGGGCGAATAAAACTCGGCCGTTTGTTGATATCCTAAGGGGATAATGCGATCAATATTCAGTGATTTACGCGGTTTTTGCACAAATCCCGTTTTTGTGGTGATTACTACCGCACCATTGGTATTCGGATAATATCCCGGCATGAACGAATTGTCTTTTACCACAAAAATATTATCAATGGAGCTTACGTCGATATCGTCCAGCCGGTCGGAAAAATCTTCAAAGGTCATATTGTCAATCACAAAGAGCACAGGTGTTTGTGTCGAACGCGTGGTGGTAACCATGGTGCTGCCAACTATTATTCCGGGCTGCCTGTAAAGCAGCGAGCGCAGGCTGTTTACTCCCATTTTTTCAATATCTTCTGCCGTATATACGCCCGTTGCGGAAAGTGGCGAATAAAAAGAAGATTCTTTATACCTTTCGAGGCTTTTGGCAGTTACGGTAAGTTCATCCAGCAAAATGGTGCGGATGCCGAATTTCTGGGTATAATCTTCGTTTGCTTTCTCCAGATAGGCATCTTGGTTGGGGTTGTTCCGGCTGATAAACGATGCTCGCGAAGGAATACTGGTGTTCAGAACGCCGGGGAAAGTTTGTTGGTGGATGTTTATCTGATTATTCCGTCCACCTCTGCTGCTGAGAGACTGAATGGTTATTGAGGTTCCTTCGGGATATTCCACGAAAAATGAGAATCGGCCTTTGTCATCGGCTTGTGTTATTTCGGTACTGACCAACGAGTCGAGAGAAGCCATCAGGCTAATTTCTCCTTCCTTTAAAGAACCGAACAACCTTTCGGCTCTGCCGGTTATTTCCTGCGCCGGTTCAGGTTCGAAAGAACCGGGCGTTTCTATTTCTCCTTTCAACACTTGCGGAATGTTGTATCTGCGCCAACCTTGTGTCATCATCAGCGCGTCGAGCGCGTATCTGTTCACCGAATTTTGGTTGAGGTAGGAAGCCGGCGATTCAATATGTCCTCTCAGTTCGGAAGAAAGAAGGAGTGAAGAGAGGATATTGTAAGTAGTATCTTGCACCACGGTATTCATATCGGTTACCGATACGGCTATGCTCGCTAATGTTGTTGTTGAAATCGATTCGGGTAAATTCAGTTTCAGCGAAACAGGTTCCCGTCTTTTGTAGGCCGGTTTGGATGATTCAATTTCCGGATTCACCAAATTTTTGTAATCGACATTGAAAAGCATTCGCTCGCTTATCACATCCATTCGCGAATCAAGGAGTAAAAAGTTAAGAATACCGGTGGGCAAGTCGTTGGAAGGTATCGCATAAAACTCGTGAGCCAGGTTAAATGGCTCAAGGTAGAGCACTTTTCCGTTGTGATGGATGAGAAGGGAAAGCGAGTCTTTCGCGGCCGCGTTTCCACTTCTGACAGAAACCAGCAACCTGCTACCAATCAAACGAGTACTCAGGGAATTGGCCCGTATGTTGGCGGGCGGTAAATTGAAACGTTTGCTAATACCGTTTTCGTTTTGGCAAACAACATAATAGGTTTCGTTTAACCTCGGAATCATGTTGAAGAATCCCATACCTAAGTGAAAACTTTTGAACGATACTATTTCTTCATCGCGCGAATTGAACACCGTGCCCGAAATATTTTCTCCAAATCCGCCGGGATTCAGCGCTTTAAATGCTACTTGGCTTATCGCGTCCGGAACCAGATCACCGCCTTCGGGGAAGAAAGAAACATCGAAATCCGAGGGGTCGTACGGAATGGTATAATAACGATTGTATTTTCTGCCATTGTAACTCAGACTGAGCAACATGGTGCGGTTCCTTTCGTTAGAAGGCAAATTTACATTCCAGTTGTAAGAGTTGTTATTTCGGGGAGAAAGTGTTCTTTCGGGTTGGTGGCTTAATTTGCAGGATACCGCATCGGGTACTATGGTATCGTTGTTTTGCCTGTCTATGAAAACCAAGGTGGCGCTCGCATTGTTTTTGTTGACATCAAACGATACAATCGGCTCCAATTGAAGAGAAAAGGGATCTAAAACGTGAATCTGTTTCCTGAAAAACATTTCTTCTCCCATGTTGCGCATGTAATTCGTGTACGCTCTCAACGTGTAGGAACCTTCCGGTAAGTCATCGTCTAAGTCCAAATACCCGTGATAGGCGCCGGTGCTGTCCGGCCTTATTTTAACGCGCTTCGTTAAATTATCCATCGGGCTTATCATCTCTACATATACATATCGGCTGATGAAAATGGGTTCGTTGTTTTGAGCGTTGACCAGATGTGCTCTGAACCGGATACTTTCTCCGGAAAGATAACTCGATTTATCGGTTTGCACATAAATTTTTTCCTGAGGAAAATTTTCGAGTTGTCTTTGAAAGTACGAGGGTATGGAATCGAAAGAATGAATCACTTCTTGCGACACAACGCTTTGAACTGTAATCGAAAAAAGGAGTATAACGATGTACTTTCTCATGATTGGCAGACAATTTGATAGTCGTGTGAAATTTGTATATTGGCGATAATAAGCGAAATTACTGAAAAAATGTCAAACGACGTTGTTTTTAGGCTAAAAATATGTGGTTTCGCCGAGAGGCTACTCCTCATCTCACCAACTCTTCAAACAACCTTTCAAACGTCTTGTCCAAATCAAGGCTTTTGC
>JAUNRY010000109.1 GCA_030539475.1 Bacteroidia bacterium
TGGGTTCAGACGAACTGAATAGTATTTCTTTGGTAAAGTCCATTTGATGACAATTTTTTGAGATTAAGCATTACAAAAATACAAATAATTCAGAATAAAAATAGGCTTTTGATGATTTTTTCAGAATAAGAAGCACTTTTTACTTTTTATAATCCTTTATAACGCGGAAAGGCACCGGTGTCCCCACCGATGCCAACCACTAAATCCAAAGTAATAAACAGTGTTTATGACAATGAACTTGGGTGCAAAGGTAAGGATTTTTCGATGAACGGCAATGATTTACGTTTTACGATTACGCTTTGTCCGTGGAGGAAACTCAAAACCCGTGCTTCCATCCTCTTTCAGCACGATGTACGTGTCAAACGTTTTACCCGCCTTGCTTTTCAAGCCTTTCAATAAAGGCGATTTTTTATCCGCGAGAATAGCTTTTACATCTTCCACCGAAAGCGTTTTTCCACAGATGTTCCGAAACAACAGCCAATCACAAGCCTCATCGGTGCACTTGGCTACTTTTTCAAATAATTTCACGCTTGTTTTTTGACACTTCGGACAAATTAGCAGTTCTTTTTCATCCGGTGTAAAGTCCATTGTCAGCAGTTCGTCGGTTATTTGTTTGGCATAAATAGCGATGCTTTTATTAAAAGTCTCGGCAGGCATTTCTCCGTTTTCTATTTTCGTGAGGGTGTTTTCCCACATTCCCGTCATCGATACATCGGCGATGCGTTTCTCTTTTACCGCTTCATAGACCCTCAATCCTTTGGCAGTGGGGACAAGCGATTTTTTACGGCGTTCGATATAATCTCTCGAAAACAGCGTTTCTATAATGGATGCACGGGTGGCAGGTGTGCCGATACCGCTCTCTTTCATGGCTTTTCGCTCGTCTTCGTTTTCAATTTCACTGCCTGCTTTCTCCATTGCCGAAAGCAGGGTAGCTTCGGTATGCAGGGGTTTGGGTTTGGTTTGCTTTTCCAAAAGTGTTGTGGAGTGTACCGTGTATTTTTCGCCCTTTTCCACGTAGGGCAGAGAAACTTCCGGCTCTTCCGAATTTTCATTGTCAAACAGACCGTTTACAGACCGCCATCCGCCTTCAATAACATCTACGCCGCGTGCCGAGAACAGGAACTCGCGCGATTTGGCTTTCAGCGTGGTTACTTCTTTTTGACAAGGTGCGGAAAATGTTTCCAACATCCGGCTTGCAATCAACTTGTAGATACTTTCTTCTTTGGCTGAAAGTCCCGAAACGGTGTTGTCCGTGATGAGCAGGGCGTGGTGGTCGCTGACTTTCAAGTCATTTACTGCTCGCTTGATTGGTCTGTTTTTCAACAGTATTTTTGCTTGTTCTTTGAGCGGAGCATATATCAGTAATGTTTCCACCAAAGCGGGTATTTCTTCCCAAATATCTTCGCTGATATATCGGCTTCCGGTGCGGGGATAGCTGATAAACTTTTTCTCGTAAAGCGATTGGACTATGCCGAGTGTTTCCTCTGCCGAGAGATTGAGCCGTTTGTTGGCATCTTTTTGAAGTCCGGTCAAGTCATACAACAAGGGTGGTTCTTCCCGAAGGGATTGGGTATCGGCTTCCAAGATTTCTAATTTGTTCCGGCGAACAACTTCCAACGCTTCTTGCCCCGATACTTTGTCCTGAAACCGGATATCGGAAAGCATCCGTAAGCTTTTTCTTCCGACTTCGGTTTCTATTTGCAACTGATAATAGGTTTTTATTTGAAAGTTTTTGTGTTCCAAATAGCGTTTGCAAATCATAGCCAAGGTGGGTGTTTGCACTCGCCCGAGCGAATAGACACCGCTTCCGGCAGTAATACTCAAAGCTTGCGATGCGTTGATGCCCACCAGCCAGTCGGCTTCCGCACGCGAACGGGCGCAATGGTACAGGTTGTCAAATTCACTGCCGTTTTTCAGGTTTTCAAAACCGTTTTTGATGGCTTTATCCGTCAACGAACTTATCCACAAACGCTTAAAAGGTTTGTGGCATTTTAGATAGTCGTATATCAATCGGAATATCAATTCACCTTCTCGTCCGGCATCGGTGGCTGCAATGATTTCATCGCATTTGTCGAACAGCTCTTTAATCACGTTCAACTGCTTCAATGCGCCGGCATCGGGGATGTGTTCTTTTCCTTTTTTTGTTTGACGGGGTATCAGTTGGAACGGTTCGGGCAACAGGGGCAGGTTTTCTCGTTTGAAACCCGGGAAACCGTAATCTTCGGGCATAGCCAATGTAACCAAATGACCGATTGCCCAGCTTACGACTGTTCCGTTTTCGGAATGGATGTTGCCGATATAACCGTCTTGCGTCCCGGAAATACCCAAGACGTGGGCTATGGCACGGGCAACGGATGGTTTTTCTGCTATAATTACTTTCATAGTTTACGCCCTCTCGTTTTCTTTTGTTCCTTTTCTTGTTTTTCAGCCTGCTTTTCGGTCGGTTTGGTTTGTCCTTTTTGCAAGGTTTCTTTGATGTTTTTGGTGGCTTCATTTGTTTTCCCGTCGGAATTAACGGCTTTTTGTACTTTGGATGCTTCGTCGGGTTGGGCAGATTGTTTGGCTGTGTTTTTCTGTTTATTGGGATTGCCGAATGAAAATTCGGTTTTTCCTTTTTCCACGTTATACGTGAGATAGCCTTTGTAGGTTTGCCCTTTTTTATCTACCAAATCGTTCACGTAAATGGTTTGTCCCGATTTGAATTTATTGTACTGCTCATCGTTCAACTCTTTTCCGCGGACAAAGCGGGGTGCTTCGCCGTTTTCTTGTGCCTGGCGGTTTTGCTTTGTCTGTTCGCGGTCAAACATAAATTCCACGTAGCGTTTGTCGGCATTGAATTGCACGGTGGCATTAAATTCTGTCCCTTTGCGGGAAATCATTCCTTCCAGATAGAGTGGTTTGCCTTCTTGCAGGGTCTGCTTTTGTTCGTCGGTGAGTTTTAAACCTTTTATCTCATCGGGAATTTTGATTTTATCGGCACGCAGGGCGATGAGCTCGTTGGTGAGCCGGTCCACACTGATGATGGATGGGATTTGTTCCCCTGTTTTTCGATTTTCAAGCATCACCACACGCCCCATATTGCCGTGTTTGATCAGGTTCTCTTTGTCTTCGGGGGTAAATTCGTGTCCGAAAAACGGTTGGTGCACATTGGCTTCTTTGCGTACACCGTGCATGGCAACCACGGTATTGCCGTTTTCGTCGGGTTGCAGCGACAGCCGGGCTTCACTGCGGGTTATTACCGTTCCCAAATTGAGTGAAATTGGTACCAGTTGATTGGTCTTAAAGCCTTTCAAAAGGTCTTCCATCACGTTCATTTTTTGCAGTTTTTCCTGCGTTACGCCCATTCCTTCGAGCGTTTTCCAATCGATATCTTCTACCTTGTAGCGATAATCGGATGCGGTACTTGTTGTGTCCATTGTTTCTTTATTTTTTGGATTGGTGGTGTTGTCCGGGTTTTTTTGTCTGTTTTCGCCCGGGTTTATTGTTTCTTGTTGTGCCGAAATTGGCTCTTGTATTACATCTGCTTTTATCGTTTCGCTTTTTACTTCGTATTTTCCCAACATAGCGTTCCCGGCAGGAGTGGGATCTTTCAGAATACTTTGAATGGTTTCTGCCAAATAATCTATCTTGGGAATGGGTATTTTGAATACACGGAAGCGTGTGGGATCTTTGAGTTGAGCCACGAAATTTTTATAAAAATTGGACAGGAAATCTCCGTTTTTGTCCAACCGGATAAAATCGGGATTGTTTTCTCTCGTGGGTTCCACGGCTTTTAGTTTGCCGTTCTTATCTATCTCTTTTACAGCTTGAAGTGTCTGTTTTTCTTGATCGAAAACCAATAAGGTTTCGGACAGTTCATCGGGTTGAACGACATTATTTTTTATTCTGTTTTCTTCCATCATTTTTTTTATTTTTTGATGCAAATATAGGATGCCTGATTTTATGTTATCGCTTTTTGTCCTTTCGTGGCGCTATCTGGCTTTGTTTGGCACATCGCCCTAAATTACCTTCGAATATTTCACGGATAAATCGGTTTGCATCGGATAGTTTATAGTAGATTTTACCGTTCAATTTTATGTAGGGTAGTTCTCCGGATGATCGATATCGTTGAAGTGTTCGGGAACTGATATTCAAAACTTGTAACATGTCTTGATTATCGAGTAAATCTTCGCCATCCAAACAGGCTTTCCGATTAATAAGTCGTTCTAATTTATCATCCAATAGATCAAAACGGTCGATTAATCGATCCATATAAACTCGAAATTCTTGCTTGTCGATAAGCATGATAGTTAATAATTAGTAAATTAATGGGTTACAAGTGCTTTCCTAAAATATAGCTTGAACTTCTGTCTTTCTCCACGATGCCGTTTTCCGACATAAAACGGATGTAGCTTTTGGCTGTCCGCTCTTTCACGTCCATCAGCAGTTCTATTTCTTGCGAAAATTCGGAGTAGCTCAATTGTTTGTTATTCGAGAATATCTCTTTGGCAAGACCGGTTAATTCTGTTTCTTTGCGTTTCTCTTTTTCCTTTTGTGGCTTTTCGCCCCGGTACACGTGCATTGCTTTGTGTTTATCCCAAGAAAACAGCATCAAAGGCACATCCAAAGGGCTTCCTTCGCGTACTTTCAGGGTTTTTACTACGGAAAATTCCGGGTTTTGTGTGTCTTTTTCGATGGAAAGGATGGCGGCGGCTTTGCGTTGTAATTCGGAGCCTAAATGACCGCGCAATTTGAAACTGTTCGGAACGAAATGCAGCACACAGATAATGCAGGTGCGGTAAATTCCTGCCAAGCGGTACAGCTCTTCCACGATGGCGATGCTTTCCGTCTCGTCGTTGGCTCTTCGTATCAGGTCGGCTATCCCGTCGATGATAACTAACCGGATGCCTCCGAAAAGGTGGTAGTAATAGTCCATACTGTCTTGAATGGATTGCAGCCGCTCGCGACGGGACATTGCCGTCAGGTAATAGACTTTCAGCCAATCGGGTTTGCTTTTTCGCCCGGCTCGTTTGAGCAGCAGGGCGGTGTTTTTATAAAGCTGGTTTTCCGACTGTTCGGTATCGTACAGCAGTACGGCTTTCCCTTGCGTGTTGGCCAGCACGTCCAATCCCAACGTATCGGCTTTAATAGGCGTTTTCTACCAACGTGCCGGCGGCAATGGCCGAGGCGTAATTACTTTTTCCGGTGCCTTCGCCACCGGTAATACAGAGTAGATTTCCTTGCGTACCGAGGGGAACTTCGTTTACGCTGATGATGTTTTCGGATAATTCGGGTGGGTTTTCAAAATCTACTTCGCACGATTTAATGAGTGTCATAGTTTGCGTGTATTTTGTTTTGAGCAGGTCGAGGATTAGTTGCTGAAAATCGCTTCGGCTCTTCCCCAAAGCAAAATAATCGGAGATGTCTTTTTCTGTTTTACTGCCCGAAAGGGGTAAAATTAGGCGTTGTAAGTTGTATTTCGCCAACGAGAGGAGGTGCTTTTCCGAGGCGGAGAGTCCGGTTTCGTCGCAGTCGTATAATATAATAATGTGTTTGAAGTGGTGCGTGAGCATTTCAATAATCTCGGTCGGGATATGGGATGTCTCGCTGTTGAAACAAATGGCATGAAATCCTTTCGCGTAAAGGCTCATCACGTCTTTTTCGCCACCGGTGATGAAGAGGATATCGCCCCGATTGGGCAGCTGGCGCAGTCCAAAACAGTAATTTGCGGGGAGTTGTCCGCCATATAGAAAACGAAGTTTGGATTTTGGACGGTAGAGTTTTATATAATCTGCTTCCTTATATGAAAAAACAGGTTCTTTTTCGGTGTTTTTTATTTCGTACTCATCTCCATCTTTATTTACCGATTGGAATGAGGAAAGGGATAGGACAGCAAAACGGTTGAGCGTTTTTTCGCTGATACCGTAGTCTTTCCAGAAATCGAGCTCGTATTGCGAAAAGTCTTTTTCAGCATACTGGTAGGGTTTTGCTGTGTTTTCAATGGTCTTGGCTCTTGATTTTATGTTTGGTAAATGAGTTGTTGCAGCTGTTTGGGTTTGCGAAAATGTTTTGGTTTTTTTTGGGTGGATAAAGCTGTCCGACTTTTCATCTAAGCAGAGATTTAAGTCCCGGTTGATGCTTTGCAGTACTTGCAAAAAGTCGCGACGGACATCCAAGCCTTTGATTTGGGCTACGAATGCGAAACAGTCGCCTGAAAAATCAGGATTACCGAAGTCTTTTATTTTGAAACATTGATTGTGGCGGTCGTAATAGACATTGCAGGAGGCATTTTTGTCGTCGTAAAAGGGGTTTTTGAAGTTTTTACCCAACTTAAATTCAAATGGTATATAGTGCTTGAAGATGTTTAAACCGTTTTGCGTTAGAGTGAGTATGGTGGATTTGGTAATCATAGTTGTTGGTTAATTTTAGCAGCAATCGATTTTTTGATCAACAGGTCTTTGAATTGTGTTAAACCGGCTAATAATTCTTCCTTTTCGACGGATCGAACGGTAACATTTCCCGTATATACTGCTCTGTAAACTGCTTCAAACGGAAAACGAATACTTCCCGTATCGGTGTATCTAAACGGGATTAATCGGTCTTGACGCCAACGATAGAGTGTTGATTCGGAAACTTTTAAGGTTTCCATCAATTCACGTGATGTCATTTCAATGCCTCCTTCATTGACTTGTTTATAAATATCATTTGAACGAAGAACGTGGTTTTCGATGTTGTCTAATCGGCGCATAATTTCTTGATATGCATCACTTTCAATTACAATTACTTTCATAGGTCCGGTTGTGGGGTTGTGGTTTTGAAATACTTGTCTATGGTTTCACAAATAGCGTCATTTATTTTCCCTAAAAAGAAAATTGATGCGTCTTTTGTGCTGATTAACAATCCAATCAGGATGAAATATCTCTTGTTTTGAAACAAAATCAGTAATTCATCATTCGTGCTGATTTCGTACAAGTTGATTTTACGCGTGTTCAGGTAATCAGCCAGATTTGTCAGTTGCTCGTCCGTAAATTTTTCCGGATTATTCTCTAAATTGGAATATTGTCCTGTTGAAATACCTAAAAGCTGGGCTATGTTACTTTGCTTTTCATCGTTTTTAATCCGGTACATTTTGATTTTTTCTCTGCTTATTTTCATACGCTGTTTTTTTAGTTAAAATGTTTTGTATTTATTTTCGCATTATTTATCGAAATGAATTTACTGATTGCCTTTGAGTTGCAAAATTATATCCT
>JAUNRY010000110.1 GCA_030539475.1 Bacteroidia bacterium
AGGAGAGGCATAAATAGTTTAAAGTTTAAAGTTCATGGTTCAAAGATTAGAGTTCAAAGTTTAGGGTTGTTGATGTGTGTTGTAGCGAAAAAGGGCGAAAAAAGTGAAAGAGGGTGTCTCGCTTTAAATTTGAGACACCCTCTTTTCTGTGTGAGAAAAACAGCAAAGAGTTTTACTTTTTATTCACCGTCTTCTACAGAGACTACTATCTATTTCGAATAGCTGTTTTTCACATAATCAGCATCGCCCAGGTAATTGTAACTTTCTCTTACGCCCTCGAACGGAGTTCCGGTGTATTTTTCCACTTCAACAATCAGGTATTTGGCACCCGAATTATCGATATTGTTGAAAATATTTTCGAAATTTACTTTGCCGCTTCTGCCGAGTTCGGTTTCGTCTTTGATGTGAAGTTGTTCAAAACGGCCGGGGAAATTGTTGAAATAAGCCACCGGATCTTTGCCGCCTTCTACCACCCAATACACGTCCATTTGATAAAATACTTTATCCGGGTCTGTATTGTTCAACATGTAATCGTACATCAACTCGCCTTCAATTTCTTTAAATTCGAAATTGTGGTTATGGTAACCGAAACGAAGTCCTGCCGCGTTGCATTTTTCACCAATCTGGTTGTAATAATCGCAATACGCTTTTAAATCGGCAAGAGTTGTTGGAGTAGGCATCCAGGGAGCTACAATGTATTTCATTCCGGCATCTTTGTGCGCCTGAATGGCCGTATCCCACCAAGCCCAAACTTCGTCCCAATTGGTGTCGCCGGGGTTATCTGCCAACGGCCGTGCGGTATGCGATGAAAGCACTTCCATGCCGGCATCTTCAATGCTTTTTTTGAAATCGGCCGGAGCCATTCCGTAGAATTGTCCGTCGTTATAACCGGCAGCTTCAACGCCTGTATATCCGAATTGAGCCACAGAGTCTATCGTGGCCTGATAATTGGCCTTGATATCGTCGCGAAGGGAATAAAGTTGAAGATAGATGTCTTTTTTCGTCTTTGTTTCTTCGGCTTTCTGTTGGGTGCAAGCCGGAAATACCATTAATCCGACAAGAAGAATGGCAATGCTTAACAATGAATACTTTTTCATTTTATATTTAATTGAATTTTTAATGAATTAATCCAATATTTTCACTCTTATGTTGCGATACCAAACATCGTCGCCGTGGTCTTGCAGGCCGATAAAACCTTCTCTGTTGGAGCCGCCTACGTTGTTGAGCAATTCAAAAGCCAACGGCCATTTGTCTTGGCTAAACTTGCTTGCTTGCAGCATATCTGTCCATTTCTGGGTCCACAAGTGGTATTCCAGCACATTTTCGTTGTTTTGTCCGTGAACAACCGTTCCTCGGTAAACCATAATTTTGGCGGTGTTCCATTCTCCAAAAGGATTTTGATTTTGGGGAACGGCCGGAATCATATCGTATAATGAAGCCGATTGCCTGTTGTTGTCTTTACCCAATTTTGCGTCGGGGTGGTTTTCATTGTCCAGAACTTGATACTCGGGAGAAGAAATGTAGATGGGTTCCACTCTTTCGTTTCCGTCATTATCGGTTGTAGTTACTTCCTGAGCGAGGTAGAAAATACCCGAGTTTCCGCCTTTGGAAACTTTCCAATCCAACAAGAGTTCAAAATTTTTGAATTTGTGATCGAAAATAATATCGCCTCCGTCACCGTCTTGGGCTTCTCCTCCACCCGATCCGTTGAATTTGATGGCGCCGTCTTCTATTGTCCACTTGCCGGGAACGTCATCTCTACCATATCCGCGCCAGCCCGTAAAGTCTTTTCCGTTGAAAATTACGATATAGCCTTCGCTATCAGTCTCAAACTTCGACAAGTCAACCTGTGGCTTTTCGATAACTGAATATTGCGGCGTTTCTGTTTGCATAGTGTCCTCGCTTTGTGTTTCTGCTGATCGCTGCGCACCTCCGGTACAAGCAACAAAAGCAGTTGTAATTAATAAAGTTGCGAATAAATAAATAACTTTTTTCATAAATACTTTCTTTTTAATTTAAACTTATTTTTTTAAGATAACAGGCATCAGATATCAGACTCAATACGCTGTTTTTTCTGACAGTGTAACGGCCTGACATCTGATATCTGTTAATCTGCACTTACGGCATTGCCGGCAATTTCCAACCGTTTTGGTAGGTGTGCTTGATCATTTCTGCGGCATAGTCGTTTGCACTTACCGGGTCAGTCCATGTTTTGTTGAACGTTGGGTGGCCATCGGTAATTTTGAAACCATCTTCGATAATAGTTCTGATGGTTGCGTCGGCCGGAATATTGGTAAACTTCATGTTTTCACCGTCCCAATGCAATTCTTGGTTCAAACCTTGCAATCTTACTGCCAGAACACCCATAACTACCATTTCGTTGAAAGGCCCTGCTTCGGAGAAAGGAGATGCAGTTTCAACACGATTTGCCGGGCTTTCTTTACAAGCGCGCACCCAATCCATTTCGTGAGAGAGGGTTACTTCGCGTTGAGTTTTGGGGGAGTTGGGTTTTCTGCCCGATACTAACCACGGATTCACTCCGTAGCAACCGCAAATGAGCGTATCTTTTGTTCCGTGGAAAATAACCGCACCACCCTGATCGTTCAGGTTTTTGCCGGCAGGCACGCCTTCGGGACGGAAGGGTTGTAAACCACCGTCGTACCAGCTAACTTCCACTTCGGGCATATTAACTTTTGCCATGTTTTTGCGAGCCGGGAAAACGTATTTCACCATTTGTGCATTGGGAGCACAATCCGTTAACAACATGGTGGACGAACCCTGAACTTTTGTAGGATATCCTAAATTTAAGCCTTTGAATACCGGATGTAGAATGTGGCAAGCCATATCGCCCAGAGCGCCTGTTCCGAAATCCCACCATCCGCGCCAGTTCCACGGGTGATAAATTTCATTAAACGGACGTTTGGGAGCCGGGCCTAAGAAAAGATCCCAATTCAATGTGGAAGGAACCGGATGCTCTTCTTTCGGGGTCATTAAGCCCTGCGGCCAGATAGGCCTGTCGGTGAACGTTTCAACTTTTGTAACTTCGCCAATTTGTCCGTCACTGATCCAATCGATAACCTGACGTACACCGGGGCCCGAAGATCCTTGATTACCCATGCTGGTGGCAACTTTATGTTTTTTAGCCAGATTAGTTAAAAGACGCGATTCGTAAACACTGTGAGTCAATGGTTTTTGCACATATACGTGTTTTCCCATTGTCATGGCATCGGCAGCAACAATTGCGTGAGTGTGGTCAGCAGTAGCAACAACAACACCATCAATTGATTTTCCCAGTTCATCGTACATTTTACGATAATCGTAATATTTTTTTGCTTTGGGGAAATAATCGAAAACGCGCTGACTGTATTTCCAGTCAACATCGCAAAGCCCTACTATATTTTGGCTTTCCAAGTTCTTGAGGTTAGCAAAACCCATACCTCCAACTCCAACACCCACGATGTTGAGTTTATCACTCGGAGCCATATGCCCCATGCTTTTTCCAAGTACCGATGAGGGTACAACAGTTAATCCTACAGCAGCAGTTGCGCCTGCCCGGATAAACTTCCTTCTTGACATTTTTGATGACATAAAAATTTGTTTTAGGTGAAATTAATTTAAATATTATTTATAACTTTTCTGATTAAATAAGTTACGTTTTTCCTCCCGAAAATTGTATTTGAAATAATTGGCGTAAAAATAGGGAAAAAAAATGAACGATTAAAATTTTAGTAACACAAATGATGAAAAAATGTATTAATTAAACAACTATCTATCCATTTTACGCTTGTTTTCAGTTTAAATCTTCACAAAAATACGCAATTTGTACATCAACTGCAAAATAAAGAAAAGAATTAAAAAGTTGGCGAAAGTAAGAACGGCAGCGTAATAATCGCCGGTGTATTTTTCCAGGCCCCACAGTAGGGAGTGTGCCGCGCTCCTGAAGTTGATAACCATTCCGAGCGTATAGGCAATGATGGAATTCATTCCGTATATTTTCAACCAATTTAACCCTTTTGAGCGGCCCTTGTAATCGATAATGTAATAAAACAAGGCCATCAATAGAAAACACCATCCACCCGACCAAAGCGTCATGCTGGCCGACCAGATTTTCTTTATAATGGGTGTCTGAAAACTGAGTATCCATCCCGATGCAAGCAGTGCCAAGCCTATTACCAGAAGGGTTTTACTGTTCCGAAGTTTATTTTTTCCATCTTTCATAATTTGTCCGGCAAAAACACCCAGCATGGTGGTTACGCCAAACACCATGCTCGACAGCACCCACGTGTAGCGATAGTTATCCGAAAAATGCCACGCGCCGTCTTCGTTATAATACACGCCGTCGCGCAAACGGCCTAAAACGGTTTTATCCACGGCTTCGGCGAAATTGCCTTCGGGGGTGAAATCGCCCAGAAAGGTGAGAAACGCCCAATAACCGATAAGCAGCAACGCGGTAGCGATAATTTGCCCTTTTCGGGACAGATGCAGCAGAAAAATAGCGGCAATTACATAACCGGCGGCGATGGCCTGCAATGTATTGGTATAGACACGCACGGCAAGCGGGTCGAGGCTTAACAGGTTGCCCTGAATAACCGCACCGAGAATAAAAAGAATGATGAACCGCCGGAAAATTTTCTTGTAAATGGTCGATTTATCGGGGTTGTTCCTGTATTTTTCAAACGAAAAAGGCATGGCCGCGCCCACCATAAAAAGGAAGAGCGGCATCACCAAATCCCAAGTGGTGAAACCCACCCACTCCACGTGATCGAATTGATTCAAAAAAAACGAAACCGCCGGAATATCGGCCCAATGCCGTGCAAACGCCACAAACACGGGCTGAAAGAAAACCAGCATGAACAGGTCGAATCCGCGAAGGATATCGAGGGATTCAAGTCGTTTGACGGAAACAGATGTTCGGGTATTCATAACCGCGAATTATTTAGCAATTGATAATTAGGAATTTAATATTTTATATTCTTAAACAACACCCTGTTTTCGCGCGCTTCGTTCAGTCGGATCAGCATTTTTTGACGGTTATAGTGCGAAAAATCAGAATCTTCGTTCCCGGCAATCACGTGCAACAGGGAGCGCAGTTCATCGTCGGAAAACTGTTGCATAATTTCATCAAAAGGCTCTTTGGTTCCAATTTCGAAACGGATGAAAGCCAATCGCGATTTAGCAGTAGGATAATCGGGATCGAGTTTCAGCAACTGCTCCAGGTATCCGGCGGCTTGTTCATACTTCTCTTGCGCTACGCTCACATTTGCCAACCTGTCAATGATTTCTTCGTTGTCTTCCGAGAGTAAAGCCGCTTTTATGTATGCCGCTTCGGCCGCGCGCAAATCACCGTCGAGAAACGTAATTTCTCCTTCCAGCATGTAGTAACCGAGCGTTTCTTTTTCTTCGTCAGCAATACCGTTGTATATCCGGCGTGCCTCCGGCAAGTTGTTTTTTAAAAGCTCAACAAAGGCGTGTCTAACGGCAATTCCTTTCGGGCCGAAACGTTGCTCCATTGTATCGATGGTGCGCGACATCCGGTCGTACTGTTCCATGGCTTCATAACCTTCGAGCAACGAATCGTAAAGCGACTCATCGTCGGGCGCTATGCGGATGCATTCTTCAAAAATACGAATGGCTTCGGGCGCATTATCGTTCAGGTAAAGCGACAACGCTTTCATTTTAAGGGCCGACACATCGTTTTCGCTGATGGTGAGGGCAAAATCGAAAGCGTCGATGGCTTTGTTGTACTCTTCGTTCATGGAATACAATTTACCGATGTTTACCCAGCCTTCAAACGAATACGGGTCTATGTCGAGCAGGCGGTTGTTGTATTCAATGGCGCGGTGGAAATCGCCTTTCATTTCGTTGGAGTATGCCAAATCAATAAGCACGTCGGGGTTGGATTCATCAATTTTCAAACTCTCTTCGAGATAGGAGATGGCGCGGTCGAAATTATCGATATCGTTCATCACGTAGCCTATTTCGGTAATAAAAACGTACAAATCATCGATGGATAAATCGCTGGCCATTGTATTATTAATCAAATCATTGGCTTCCTCTGTTTTTCCCAAATGCAGTAAACTCTCAATCCTGAGCAGGGGAAGTTCAATGTCTCCTTCGTCAGGAATATTGTTCAGGTATGCAACCGCGTCGTCGTACAACTCGGCAAATACCAGTGTTTTAGCTTTTAAAATCATCAATTCCGTACTGGATGGATGCATTCGCAATCCTTCTTCAATGAGTTCTTCGGCTTGTTCGTTATCTCCCAAACTGTTGTAATAATCGGCAAGTATGGCAAACTCATCGGCATCGAGATACATTTTTTTGCCAAAAAGCTGCATTTGTTCGTATCTTTCTACTAAGGCGGATATGTCTAATTCTTCGTCCATTTTTTGTTAGCTTAGGGCTTGAGGCATGGGGCGTTGTATAGAGGCGGCCATGCCACGTCTCTACTGTTGTTTCTTCCACGAATCCTTCAACGCAACCGTGCGGTTGAAAATCAGGTTGCCGGGCGTGGAATCTTTATCTACATTGAAATATCCGATGCGCTGAAATTGGAAACTATCCATTGGTTTGGCATCGGCCAGATACTCTTCTACTTTGCAATTTTTCTTCACGATAAGCGAATCGGGATTCAGCAGTTCGCGGAAATCGCGTTCTTTTTCGCCGGCGGGGTCTTCCACCATAAACAAGCGGTCGTACAAACGCACTTCGGCATCCACGGCGTGCGGCGCCGATACCCAATGAATGGTGCCTTTTACCTTGCGGTTGGCTTCGGGCATTCCGCTGCGGGTTTGCGGGTCGTACTCGGCGTACACTTCGGTAACGTTGCCGTTTTCATCTTTTTTGCAGCCGGTGCATTTCACGATATACGCATTTTTCAGGCGCACTTCGTTTCCGGGTGTCAGGCGGAAATATTTGCGGGGAGCATCTTCCATAAAATCGTCGCGTTCAATCCAAAGTTCGCGCGAAAATTTCACCTGGCGTGTTCCCATCGATTCGTCTTCGGGATTATTAATTGCCTCAACCTCTTCCGTTTGTCCTTCGGGATAATTGGTGAGGATGAGTTTCACCGGGTCGATAACGCCCGAAACGCGCGCGGCTTTTTTGTTCAAATCTTCGCGCACGGCAAATTCGAGCAGCGACACATCAATCATACC
>JAUNRY010000111.1 GCA_030539475.1 Bacteroidia bacterium
TCAATCGTAAAAGAATCAGCAAACAAAAAAAATAACTTCATGAATTCGCAGAAAATTTTAATTTATCAGGTTTTGCCGCGTTTGCTCGGAAACACGCGAACAACCAATATTCAAAACGGAACCATTGAGGAGAACGGATGTGGAAAGTTTAACGATATTACCGGAAAGTTTCTCCATCAACTCAAAAAAAACGGATACTCCCACGTTTGGTTCATCGGGGTGTTGGCGCATGCCTCGGCAACCGATTACACCACATACGGAATACCGCGGGAATATCCCGAAATAATCAAAGGCATGGCCGGATCGCCTTACGCCGTGCGCGACTATTACGACGTGGACCCCGATTTGGCGGTGAACGTAAACAACCGCATGCGTGAGTTTGAAGCCATGATAGAACGCGTACACAACGTCGGAATGAAGGTGATTATCGATTTTATTCCCAATCACCTGGCCAGGAACTATCAATCGGTAAATCGCCCCAAGAGAACCAAAGAGTTTGGCAGCAACGACGACAATTCGGTGGCCTTTTCGCCCGCCAACAACTTTTATTACCTGCCCGGCGAAGAGCTGGAAATACAGTTTCCGGTAAAGAAAATGGCGGAGGTTTCCTACAAGGAGTCGCCCGCCAAGGTTACCGGAAACGATTGTTTTACCAACCGCCCCACGCAGTACGACTGGTACGAAACCGTGAAATTGAATTACGGCGTGGATATGCAAAACGGAAACGTGAAGCATTTCGACAAAATTCCCGACACGTGGAAAAAGATGAAAGACGTGCTGATGTTCTGGTCGAAGAAAAAGATTGACGGGTTTCGCGTGGATATGGCCGAAATGGTTCCGCTGGAGTTTTGGCAATGGGCTATTCCACAAGTGAAAAAGAAATTTCCGGACATGATTTTTCTGGCGGAGATATACAATCCCGACGCATATCGCTCGTTTCTCGCCCACAACAATTTCGATTACCTGTACGACAAAGTGGGCCTCTACGACGTGCTGCGCGATGTGGCCTGCGGATACCGCCCTTCGTCGGACATCACTTTCACGTTGAACAACGTGGGCGATATTCAGCGTCAAATGCTCAATTTTATCGAAAACCACGACGAGCAGCGAGTAGCGTCGGATTACTTCCTGAAAAACGGAAAAGACGGAAAAGCGGCCATGATTGTTTCCGCCTGTGTAAACACCAACCCGCTGATGGTTTATTTTGGGCAGGAACTCGGTGAGCGCGGCATGGACCAAGAAGGATTCAGCGGCAAAAACGGCCGCACCACCATTTTCGATTATTGGTCGGTAGATACCGTGAGGCGTTGGAACAACAACGGTAAATGGAACGAAACCTTATTGACGAACGAGGAAAAGGATTTGAAAAAATTCTATGCCAAGCTGCTCACGTTGTGCAACAAGGAAAAATCGCTGTACGCAGGCCGTTTTTACGACCTGATGTCGGCCAACTACGATAATCCGGAGTTCGATTCCACCCGGCAGTTCGCTTTTTTGCGGGGCGTGGAAAACGAATTAATTCTGGTGGTTGTTAATTTCGACAATAAAGACGCCGAAGTTGCCGTACATATTCCCACTCACGCCTTGGAGTTTTTCTTAATGGCTCAAAACGAAAGTTTTAAAGCATTTCCGTTGTTGTTCAACAGCAAGTTACGCCTATCGTTTTCGGTAAATAATCCGCTTCGGGTAACCGTTTCGGCAAACTCGGGCGAGCTGTACAAAATTTCCGCCTTATAAGGATTTATTAGAATTTAGTTTGTACTTTTGTTCATCCGATAGCTTTTATAAAGAAAAAATCAATCACTAATTATATCAACTAAATCATAATCAATAAGTCATGCACGACAAGCCGTTTAAAATTTTTTCGGGCACAAAATCTCGTTACTTCGCCGAGAAAGTTTGCAATAGTTTACAATGTCCGTTAGGAAACATGATTATCGAGCATTTCGCCGATGGAGAATTTTCGGTATCTTACGAAGAATCCATTCGCGGAAGGCAGGTTTTCTTAATCCAATCCACTTTCCCCAATTCCGATAACCTGATGGAGCTGATGCTCATGATTGATGCCGCCAAGCGCGCCTCGGCGAAATCCATCATCGCCGTTATTCCCTATTTCGGTTGGGCGCGCCAAGACAGGAAAGACAAGCCGCGCGTGAGTATCGGGGCAAAACTCATTGCCGATATGCTCAGTACGGCAGGTATCAGCCGGTTGATTACCATGGATTTACATGCCGACCAGATTCAAGGGTTCTTCAACGTGCCGGTAGACCACCTGTATGCATCGGGCGTGTTTGTGGATTACATGAAAACGTTTAATCAAGACAATTTGGTTATTGCCACACCCGATGTGGGCGGAACCAAACGCGCCAGCGCTTATGCCAAGTTTTTGGGATGCCCCATGGTTATCTGCTACAAAATAAGAAAGAAAGCGAACGTTATTTCCGATATGCAGATTATCGGCGATGTGGAAGGTATGGACGTGTTGCTGATCGACGACATTGTGGATACGGCCGGAACCATGACCAAAGCCGCCGAATTGATGATGCAAAACGGCGCAAAATCCGTGCGGGCTGTTGCCAGCCATGCCGTTATGTCGGATCCGGCAAGCGACCGGGTGGACAATTCCGCGCTTACTGAAATTATTTTCACCGATAGCATCCCCTATACCAAATCGTGCAGCAAGGTGAAAATATTGTCTGTTGCCGATATGTTTGCCGACGCTATCTTGAGGGTTTGCAACAACGAGTCGATTAGTTCGCTGTATGTGGTGTAGAGAGGTAATTAGTAATGGATAATTACCAATTAATTGATAATTACTATTTCTAAAGTATCCCCATCCTGAAAGTGGCGAAAAAATGGAATTTCAATGAGAAAAATTGTTACCTGTTTTATTATTTTGTTCGGTTTTGTGGCTGCAAACGCTCAAAAACTGAATTTCAACAACGACGGTTCGTTCAAAATAGCGCAATTTACGGATGTACATTACGTGCACGGAAATTCAAAATCGGATACCGCGCTGCTGGCAATTCAGCGGGTGCTCGATGCCGAGAAACCCGATATGGTAATCTTTACCGGCGATGTTGTTACGGGCAGGCCCGTGAAAGAAGGGTGGGATGCTATTACCAAACCGGTTATCGACAGAAAAATTCCGTTTGCCGTTACCTTGGGCAATCACGATGACGAAAACGGCGCCACCCGCATGGAGCTTGAAAAGCTAATTACCGGCTATCCCTACAACTGCAATTATCCCACGGCCGCGTTGCTGAACGGCGTTATGAACAACGTGATTCCCGTTTACGGAAGCGAAAAGGATATGCAGGTGAAATCGTTGATTTACTGTTTCGATTCGGGAGCATACTCCACCATGCGCGATGTGCCGGGCTACGGTTGGATTACTACCGACATTATCGACTGGTATAAAAAACAGAGTCTTCATTTCACCAAGCAAAATAATTTCGAGCCGTTGCCGGCATTGGCCTATTTTCATATTCCCTTGCCGGAATACCGGCTGGCTTTTAACGACGAAAACAACAAAAGGGTAGGGGTACGCAAGGAAAACGAGTGCCCGCCCGATTTAAATACCGGAATGTTTATTGCCATGAAAGAAATGCGCGACGTTATGGCAACCTTTGTGGGACACGATCATGTGAACGATTATATCGTTAATTATTACGATATTGCATTGGCTTACGGACAATTTACAGGATGGCGCACCACCTACGTTTCGGAAATGAACGGAGCAAGAATAGTTCAGTTGAAAGAAGGAAAACGCGAATTCGATACCTGGATACGTTTGCTCGACGGAAGTGTTAAATACAAGGTGGCTTTTCCCTCCGATTTGGTAACGGAAAAGAAAAAATAGGTAATTATTCCCCGTTTTAGATTAAAAAGCAAGAAAAAATTTAACATTCAAAACAAATTTTGTATATTTGGAAACTTATGTTTAAATAATGTTGAAAAAATAATTTACCCGGGTTGCATCAAGGCTGATGGCCGGAAAGCGCGGCTTTCATCCTTTTATTCAGCCAACAGCCAACCTTGAGCAGTTATTTTTTTAAATTTTACTAACTCCATAAAAATAAAAATTTATGTCTTACAAAATTGAAGAAATTGAAGGAATCGGCCCCGCTTTAGGCGAAAAATTAAGAAGCGCCGGAATTAATTCTGTAGCAGAATTACTGGAAAAATGTGCATCAAAATCCGGACGTGCCGCTGTTGCCAAAGAAACCGAAATTAACGAGAAATTTATCTTGAAATGGACCAATCATGCCGACCTTTTCCGCATTAAGGGCGTAGGCCCCGAGTTTGCCGAATTGCTGGAAGCGTCGGGCGTTGATACCGTAAAAGAATTGCGCAACCGCAATGCCGAAAATCTTTACGCCAAGCTGGTGGAAACCAACGAATCCAAGCGATTGGTTCGCCGTTTGCCTTCGGCAGAGCAAGTGGCTCAAATGATTGAGGATGCCAAAGGCCTGGAGCCGATGATGACTTATTAAGTTGTTGAAAAATATTTACTGATACAGCCGTGCAACGAGAATTTGCACGGCTGTTTTTTATAGTTTTATTCTGTCATTTCGGCTGTAGGGAGAAATCTGTCCACAAGTTTTCGGGATGATCCAAACTCATCTCCCATAAACAGGAATATACTCTTTTTTCAGCCGTTTGGGAAGAACGTTGCTTTTTTGCGCTCTTTTATTGAGCCTGTCGAGCGATTTTGTACGGTCTTTTCCCGGGTCGAAATCATCGGAAAGCAGGATAATGGAAATGGTTTCTTCGTCTTCTTCGTTAATTTTAAAAACCACGGTTTGGTTTTCTATCACGTTGTTTCCGGCGAGTTTTACCAGAAAATCTTTTCCCGGCGCCGCATCGAAGACAATATCCTGATACCCTAAATTGGAGACTTTTATTTTTCTTATTTTTGGGTCGTTGGGTTGTATTATTCTTCCCCTGTCGTCGGTTACGCCCACGCGGATAGCTTTATCCGATTCAGACAAAAATTCCGTTAAAGCTCCCCGGATGGCGTAATTGTCCAAACCAACCACTCTTACCACCGTTGAGTCTTTTTTGGAACCGTTCACCGGTTCAAAACGGGTTTTTTGTCCCGAATACTCTTCCGTGTTTATGAGCAAAAAGTTGTCGAAATATTCGTATTTTCCTTCGCCTACCATTCGTGTGGACAACGCGCCAAAGCCACTTACATTAAAAACTGCTTTTCCGCCGGAAATCGACAACGAGTCGGCTCCTTCTTTGTAATTTCCCTCAAGATTTTGAGAGTGAATGGAATACGTTGCGAAGAGAAAAAGAAAAATGGAGATATATTTTTTCATATTATCGGACTTGAATCACAAATTTGTTTGATGTTGCAAAAATAACTTTTTTTATGAACAATCGGCGTTAAATTTCCGGTTATTTTGCGATTTTCAAAATTCTCAACGCGCCCCTTATGACAATTGTGAAAACCACAATGCCTATGATGAGATCGGGAAGCGCGGAGCTGAGCAGGTAAACCAGCGCGCCGCTCGCAATAACGCCCAGGTTTATGACAATATCGTTGGAAGTGAATATCATGCTGGCTTTCATGTGCGCTTCGTTGCTTTTGGCTTTCAGCAGCAGGTAAAGGCAAATTCCGTTGGCAATAAGCGCCAGGAGGGAAATACCAATCATAAACTGAAAATCGGGAAGCGCTTCGCCGAAGATAAACCGGCGTACCACTTCCACTAAGCCGATTAACGCGAGCAATATCTGAAAATATCCGGCAAGGCGGGCAACTTCCTTTTTGGCGCTCACGGCTTTGCCAACGGCGAAAAGGCTGATGGCGTACACAAACGAGTCGGCCAGCATATCCAGGCTGTCGGCTACCAGCGCCATGGAGCGGGAAATAAGGCCGGTGCTTATTTCAACAATGAAAAATACGAAATTGATGATCAGTACCGTCCGGAGAATCTTTTTTTGTTTTCCGTCTTCGTTTACAGCCGCTATTTCTTCTTCCGCAATTTCCGACGACACGAGCGATGAACCCAGTTTTAACTCATGCAGCGAGTTTTCAATCGTATCCGTTGCGGCGTGGTGGTAAATAATTACTTTCCTGCCCGGGATATCGACATCTATTCCGGCTATTTCCGGAATTTCGTCCAGTTTCATCCGAATCAGGTTCTCTTCCGACGGACAGTCCATCTCCTTCACGTGAAATATCGTTTTCAGCATCGTAATTTTCTTCTATCTGTATCTCAAAACGCCTGCACACCGGTTTTGTTTTGCTCCGCACGGGTTTATTTCGTATCTTTATCAACAAATTTTTAAGGATGAATTACCGGCATATAATATTTGATATCGACGGCACTATGCTGAATACGGAAACAGCTGATTTGCTTGCTACGCAAGAAACCGTGTTTCAACTTACAGGGGAGAAAAAAGATCCCGAAGAGTTTCGGTTTGCCTTTGGCATTCCCAATTCGGTGGTATTTCCCATGTTGGGAATTGAAGATGCCGAAAAAGCAAGTTTGATGTGGGCGGAAAATTACCGCAAATACCATTCCACTCTCCGGCTTTTCGATGGAATGGAGAATGTGCTCAAGGAATTGAAAAACAGGGGCTACATACTGGGAATAGTTACCTCCAAAAGCCGGCGGGAATTCAATGCCGATTTTGTTGCTTTTGGATTGGAAAGCTTATTCGATACCGTGATTTGCGTGGATGACAGCCCTCGCCCGAAACCGAATTCCGATCCGGTGCTGGAATACTTGAAAAGGGCGAACGCCGAAAAATCCGAAGCCATCTATATCGGCGACACGGCTTACGACGCACAGTGCGCTCACGCCGCCGGAATAGATTTCGCGCTTGCCGTTTGGGGAGCGCACAATCCCGAAAAAATAAAAGCGGATTATTATTTGAAATCGCCGGCAGAAGTATTGAGTTTCTTTTAGCAGAATAGCCAAGTTTGTAATAATTCTTGTCCCATAAAAAAAGATTAAACCTCCAAAAGTGATTGGAGCAAAAAGATACAGGCTTGCTCAAATTTCAAGGCTTGTTTTTTTAACTTCGTAGAAGTTCCTCTTGCATAACCCCCAATTTTAATTGGGGAAAAAGCGTAAATAAAGAATCCGAAACC
>JAUNRY010000003.1:0-8068 GCA_030539475.1 Bacteroidia bacterium
TTAAAACTCAAAAACAACTTCTTTAAATATCTCACTTACCGTTGGATGCGGGAAAACTACTTCTTTCATTTCTTCCAACGTCATTTCCTGCTCTATGGCCATACAAGCGCCGTAAATCATTTCGCTGCTTGGGTTGCCGATCATATGTACGCCGATAACTTCACCGTACTTTTCACCAACAAGTACTTTGCACAAGCCGCTGCCGCCTTCGTTTTCAGCGACAAAACGCCCGGCATACGCCATCGGCAGCTTCGCTACTTTATAAGCAATATTTTTTGCTTTGGCGCTTTCTTCCGTTTCGCCCACGGCCGCGATCTCCGGGTTGATGTAAACAACTCCCGGAATGGCATTGTAGCGCATCACATCGTTTCTGCCGGTTAGGTTATTTACCACCACTTCGCCTTCGCGGCTTGCCGTGTGTGCAAGGAGTGAAAACCCGGTAACGTCGCCGGCGGCAAATACGTTGGGCACGTTCGTGCGCATTTTTTCATCTACTTTTATGCCGCCTTTGTGGAGTTCGACACCGATATTTTCCAACCCGAAACCTTGGGTATTGGCGCGGCGGCCAACGCTCAGCAGAATTTTGTCGCCTTCAACGGTATGTGTTTCGCCGTCTTTTTCAAAAATCACTTTGTTGCCCTCCACCTGAACAACTTTGGCGTTGAGATGAAACTCGATGCCTTTTTTAACAAAAATATCGCGAGACATCGCCGAAATTTCAAAATCATTGTTCCCCAATATTTCGGGAAGCATCTCTATTACGGTTACTTTTGAACCCAAGCTGTTGTAAAAGCTGGCAAATTCCATTCCGATAACACCGCCCCCAATAACCACGAGGTTTTCAGGTTGCTCTTTTAAAGCGAGGATCTCACGATTGGTTAAAATAACATCGCCGGCGTCTTTTAATCCGGGAATGGGCGGAACCGACGCTTCGGAACCGGTGCAGATTAATAAGTTTTTACCCAGATGGTTTTCGCCGTTACAGGTAACTTCTATTCCTTTGTCGCTTCGTCCGGCAATCACGGCTTCGCCTTCCACAACCGTTACGTTGTTGACTTTCATCTTGGTTTTAATGCCGGCAACGAGTTTGCGAACGACTTTGTTTTTGCGCGACACAATTTTATCGTACTCAAAACGGACGTTTTCGGCAAAAATGCCGTATTTATCACCGTGAAGTGCATTTTCGTATGTTTTTGCACTGTAAAGCATTGTTTTGGTGGGGATGCAACCTTCGTTGAGGCACACGCCGCCAAGGGCTTTCTTTTCAAAAAGGATAACGCTTAGCCCTTTGTGTCCCGCACGTTCGGCAGCTACGTATCCGGCGGGGCCGCCGCCGATGATGAGTAAGTCTGTCATAATAATTTACGATTGTTGATTTAATATTCTATTTCAAGATTTTCTATTTCTAAGGCGATTTGTTTCAGGAAGCGCGTGGCTTCTCCTCCGTCCAGGGCGCGGTGGTCGTAAGTGAGGCTCAGCCCGATATAGGGCACGAAAGCATACACGCCGTCGCCCAAATCTTTTGGCCGCGGCACGATGGTGTTAACGCCCAAAATAGCCGATTGCGGCAGATTGATAACCGGCGTAAAGATTTCCACACCGTAATTTCCGAGGTTGGAAACGGTAAACGAACCGGCTTCCGATGAAAGAATGTCGGGATTCACGCTGCCTGTTTTGCAGGCGTTTGCCACTTCTTTGAGTTGGTTTGAAAGCCCCACGATGGACAAATCATCGGCGTTTTTCACCACCGGAACCATCAGTCCGCGTTCGGTGTCCACCGCCAAACCGAGGTGTACTTTGTTGAACAGGCGCATCGTATCGCCCATAAAATGCGAGTTCGCATTGGGGAATTTTTTCAGCGCTTTGATGACCGCGAAGCAAACCATATCGTTGAGCGTGATGTTTGCCGAAAGTTTTCCGCTTTCGTTGGCGGCTTTCACCTGCTTGCGGAGTTCGAGCATTCGGCGGGCATCGGCGCCCAAATGGTGCGTGAGTTGCGCCGAGTTTTGCAGCGAAGCGTGCATTGCCTTGGCAATGAGTTTCCGCATATTGGAGAGTTTTTTGTCTTCGAAATCGGTGGCGTACACGGCATTAGCGGATGGAGCCAAATCGGTGGATTTTGCCATTCCGGCCAATCCCGAACCGCTTTGCGGTTGCAGATTCTCGGCAGATGCCATTTTTTTGGCCAACGGCGTCATTTTCGGGCGGTTTTCCAAAGACGCTTTCACGTCTCTCTCAATGATTCGTCCTTGCGGGCCCGAACCGGAAATTCCGGCGGTGCTAACCGCTTTTTTTTCGGCCAGGTTTTTGGCGCGGGGAGAAATTGCCTGAGATGCGGAGTCCGTGGTTTGGGAGGGGGTAATAATATCGTGAGGCACATTTTCCGAATCCTCTTTCTCGTTGTATTCGGTTTCTTCCCGTTTTTCGGTTTTCTCGGATTCTTTGTTTTCCGAATCCTGAATGAGTTCCGAATAATCTTCACCGGATTCGCCGATTATCATCACGTTAGCCAGAACGGGAACTTCGTCGCCTTCGTTGTAAAAACATTCCAACACGGTTCCGTCTTGGGGCGATTCTTCTTCAAACGATGCTTTGTCGGTTTCGTACGAAAACAAGATATCGCCTTTTTTCACTGTATCGCCTTTTTTCTTTATCTCGCCGATGAGACAACTTTCTACCGATTGCCCTTGCTTGGGCATAATTACTACTTGTGCCATAATCTTTATCTATTTATTTACGCTCATTAATAGTTGATTTACAACAGAACATCCGGTGTTCTACACTCTGCTGATACAAAGTTACCTATATTAAATATAGTATCCAAAAAACGTGGGAATAAAATAACATTTCGGACGGTGAAAATTTAGTATTGCAAAAATATTTGTTTTTATCCTTTCCTAAATGCAATTATTGATTTTTGTACTGCAATTTTTGTCATCAAATATCAAATAATACAGCAACAAAATCATTTTTATTATTTTCACTTACCGAAGTTATTCCTATTTTTGCAAACTATAATTTTTGATATTATTTAGCCTCGTCATGAAGGAAAGCAAATTAGCCGCTTTTTTAGCCATCGATTTAGGCGCATCGAGCGGACGTGCAATTTTGGGCACGATAATCAACAATAAATTAGAATTAAAGGAACTCAACCGTTTCGCCAATCCGATAATCGATATCAACGGCCGGTTGTATTGGAACTTGTTCCACCTTTATTCCGAAATAATAAAGTCTCTTAAAATCACTCAATTGCAGGATATTGAGATACAATCTATCGGAATTGACACCTGGGGGGTGGATTTTGTTTCCATAGGCAAAGACGGCGAACCGCTTCGTATGCCTTACAGCTATCGAGATACACGCACGTTTGATGCTCCCGAAAAGTTTTTCGATAAGGTTTTATCCAAAAAAGACACTTATTTGAAAACCGGAATTCAGATTATGAATTTCAACTCGCTTTTTCAACTTTTCACGCAAAAAGAAGATAAAAACCCCATCTATCCGATGACGGACAAGTTTCTTTTTATGCCCGACGCTTTATCTTACCTGCTCACAAACAGCATGGTAACGGAATACACCATAGCTTCCACTTCTCAACTTCTTAATCCGTTTAGCCGTTCTTTCGACGAAGAACTGCTTTCGGCGCTGAATTTATCGAAAGAAAATTTTGCGCCCATAGTTTTTCCGGGAACACAAATAGGTACTTTGTCGGAATCCGTACAAAAACAAACCGATTTGGGCGCTATTCCGGTAATTGCAGTGGCGGGACACGATACGGCATCGGCAGTAATTGCCACGCCTGCCGAAAACGAGAACTTCGCATACCTGAGCTCGGGAACGTGGTCGCTCATGGGAATCGAGTCCAAAGAACCGGTGGTAAACGAGGAAACCTACTCGCTGAATTTCACCAACGAGGGCGGCGCAGACGGCTCCATCCGTTTGTTGAAAAACATTTGCGGCATGTGGCTCATAGAACAATGCAAAAAAGAATGGGCAAAGGAGAGAGATATTTCTTACGACGAAATAGTGCTTGCCGCCACTCAATCGGAACCTTTCAAGTGCTACATCAACCCTGACGCGTCTTGTTTTGCAAGCCCCGAATCGATGATTGATGAGATACAAAACCAGTGTAAACAAACCAATCAATTTATTCCGCAAACTATTGGTGAAATTGCCCGATGCATATACGAAAGCCTCGCTCTCAGGTATAAGCAAGTGCTGGAAAACCTTCAAAAACTGGCAGGATTTCCCATTGAAACGCTGCACATTATCGGCGGCGGTTCCCAAAACAACATGCTCAACAAGTTCACGGCAAATGCTATCGGAATTCCCGTAATTGCCGGCCCTTCGGAAGCTACGGCCATTGGGAATATACTGCTTCAGGCAAAAGCCGCTGGATTGGTTGCGGATAAAAAAGATATAAGAAGAATTGTGAGAAATTCGGTTGACCTTGTGAGGTTTGAGCCGCAAGACACCAATCTGTGGGATAAACAGTATAGTAAATACTCAGAGATTTTCAGAGAATCATAAAACAATCATAAAAAGTTAAATATTCATGAAAGAAGAACAAATTAAGAGAGAGTACGCGGCCGCGAAAGAACAATACGCCGCGTTGGGAGTTGATGTGGACAAAGCCATTGAAAAGCTGAACAATGTTTCCATTTCCATTCATTGCTGGCAGGCCGATGATGTGTCGGGGTTCGAAAATCCCGATGGGGAGCTCAGCGGAGGAATTCAAACCACAGGAAATTATCCCGGAAAAGCAAGCACAATAAACGAATTAAAAAAAGATATTGAGAAAGTGGTATCGCTTGTTCCCGGAAACCACCGGCTGAGTTTACACGCCATTTACGGTGATTTCGGAGGCGAATTTGTGGACAGAGACCAAATTGAACCCAAACATTTTCACACCTGGATGGATTGGGCAAAGGAAATTGGCGTGAAACTGGATTTTAATTCCACGTTTTTCTCCCATCCCAAAAGCGGAGAATACACACTTTCGAGTTTCGACCCCGAAATACGCGCTTTCTGGAAAGAACATTTACGCCGTTGCCGAAGCATTGCCGAAGAAATGGGACGCCGGCAAGGCGATGCCTGCATTCACAACATCTGGGTGCACGACGGCGAAAAAGACAAAACGGTTTCCCGCATTCAACACCGTCAATTATTGAAAGAATCGTTAGACGAAGTGTTCGAAGAAAAAATCAGTACCGATTACCTGAAAGATTGCGTGGAATGTAAACTTTTCGGTATTGGCAGCGAGAGTTACGTTGTGGGTTCGCACGAATTTTACATGGGATATGCCGTTAAAAACAATATGTTGCTGACGTTGGATGCCGGCCATTTTCATCCCACCGAAGGCATTGCCGATAAAATTTCGTCGATGTTGCTGTTCGTTCCCGAGATTGCGCTGCACGTAAGCCGTCCCGAACGCTGGGACAGCGATCACGTAGTGATTCTGAACGACCCGTTGATGGAGTTATCGCAAGAGATTGTACGTTCGGGCGTAATGGAAAAAGTTCATATCGGGCTGGATTATTTCGACGCGTCAATTAACCGTATCGGCGCTTACGTGGTAGGTATCCGCTCCACTCAAAAGGCGTTGCTGCAAGCGTTGCTGGAACCCACCGAAAAATTAAGGGAACTGGAAAAAGAAGACAAAAGATTCCAGCGCATGGCGTATCTCGAAGAATTGAAAGCAATGCCCTGGAACGCGGTATATAATTATTACTGCCTGCAACAAAATATTCCGGTTGGAAACGATTATGTTTCTGAAATTGAGACGTACGAAACCGAAATTACTTCTAAAAGAAAATAATAGATGAACACGCTAATCGGGCTTTTAATAATAGCGGTGGGGAGTATGGGACAATCCAGCTCATACGTTCCCATCAATAAAGTAAAGGATTGGTCGTGGGAGAATTTCTGGTTAACGCAAGGAGTTTTCGCGTGGCTTGTTTTTCCGGTTCTCGGAGCCTTGTTAGCCAATTCCGCCCCCGAACTGCTGGAAATTTACAAAGCCCATGCCGGAGCAACGTGGCAAGCCATCGGTTACGGAGTATTGTGGGGAATTGGCGGACTAACGTTTGGACTGAGCATGCGATATTTAGGCATTGCTCTGGGACAATCGGTAGCTTTGGGAACCTGCGCCGCCTTCGGCACACTTATTCCCGCCATGATAGCCGGCGAAAACCTGTTTTCGGGGCAGGGATTGGTTTTATTGTTGGCCGTAGCCGTAACACTGGCCGGAATTGCCATAGTGGGTTATGCCGGAAGTTTGCGCTCCAAAAACATGTCGGAAGAAGAGCGCAGGAAAGCCATAAAAGATTTCGCCTTGAAAAAAGGATTGCTCATTGCATTATTCGCCGGAGTTATGAGCGCTTGTTTCAGCTTAGGGTTAAACGCCGGAATTCCCATTAAGGAAGCGGCAATTGCAGCCGGAGCCAAGGAAATTTTTGCCCAAAACCCGGTAACGTTACTGGTAACTATCGGCGGGTTTTTCACCAATCTTGTTTATTGCTCCTACATGAATTATAAAAACAAAACCGCCGGCGAGATAAGAAAAACCGCCGGGCCTGTTTTGATAAACAATTTGCTGTTTTGTGCATTGGCGGGTTTGCTTTGGTACTCACAGTTTTTCGGATTGGGAATGGGACAGAGCTTCTTTGAACCAAACGGCGTAATGATGGCATTTTCATGGAGCATTCTCATGTCGTTGAACGTGGTTTTCAGCAACGTATGGGGCATCATTCTCAAGGAATGGAAAGGAGCCGGCCAAAGAGCAATCACTTATCTTGTTATTGGCATGGCAGTTTTAATATTTTCTCTGATAATACCGAATTTGTTTTAATTCATTCATTCTCTCATGTTATCAAAAGCACAATGCAAACTCAACTGATAATAGTATAGTTGACTGCATTGTGCTTTGATTTTTTTGTATATTTGTCGATAAATTTAGAAACCACGTACCTAAAAACAATAAATTATGCGATTCAACGACTTGGGTATCGACTTCAAATACTTATTAGTCAACGAAAAAGACAAAGGATTCGGATTAACGGTGAACACCGTTGGTTTTCAACCCATTGCTCCCAACACGCTGTATCCATCTACCGACCATCCCAAAAGTTATTATTTTAGCCCTAACAAAGGAAGGGTTCTTTCTGAGTATCAATTTGTTTACATCAGCAAAGGGAAAGGTATTTTTGCGTCGGAAACCACCCGGAAAACATCCATCCGAAAAGGGCAGGTAATGGTTCTTTTTCCCGGGCAATGGCACTCCTACCAACCGTTGAAAGAAACCGGATGGAACGAATACTACATTGGCTTTGAGGGAAGTATTATTGACGCGGTAATTGAAAAGAATTTTCTTTCCACGCAAAACCAGATTCTGGACGTGGGCACAAACGAAGAACTGGTAAACCTGTTTTCAACCGCGATTAAAATTGCCAAAGAAGATAAAAAATCGGCCCAACAATATCTTGCCGGAATAGTTTTTCACATTTTAGGAATGATTCTGTCGCTATCGCAAAACAGAAGTTACGACGCCAGGGAATCGACCCAAGTAATAGAACGCGCCAAAATAATTATGGGCGAAAACATCCACAAAGAGATTGATATAAAAGAGATTGCATCAAAACTGGGAACGAGTTATTCCTGGTTCAGAAAGTTTTTTAAAGAATACACCGGCTACGCGCCCGCGCAATATTTTCAGGAGTTGAAACTGAGAAAAGCCAAAGTATTGCTCACAGAAACCAACCTGCCCATCAAAGAAATTGCTTACGAACTGAATTTCAGCTCTATTGAATATTTTCTGTCGTTTTTCAAACAACGGGTGAAGATTACTCCTTCGGAATACCGAAAGGTGAATGGGAATGGGTAGCCCCAAGTAGTCTTGAGAATATTTTGCTACAAAAGACATTTTAAATTAGTTTATAATACCCATATCCAATGAAAAAGATCATAATTATTCTCTTTTTTGCTTTTATTTATTTGAGTTGTCATCATGCTACGAAAGAAAATGATTACCTCTACTCGTTTGCTAAGACGTATGGTTATGTTAAATATT
>JAUNRY010000003.1:8078-29309 GCA_030539475.1 Bacteroidia bacterium
GCGATGAAGCCTCTGACATTGATTGGAACAGGTTTGCGGTGTATGGAACAGCAGAAATTATGAAATGTGGTTCAACTAATGAATTGATTAATACTTTAAATGAGTTGTTTAAACCGATTGCTCCATCTATAAGATTTATAAAAGAGAACGAAAAAAATATTTTTAACATTGAAGAATTAAGACCTCCCAATTTATCAGACTCACTCTTAACTTACTGGCAACACAAAGGGATAAGCGTCGGAATGATTAAAATAGAAAATAACGCATATCAGAGCATTCGGGTAAACAGGGACAGCGTAAATAATTACTTATTTGACTATAGATTAAAGAATGTAGAATTTATTACTGAAAATATCGGCTCCGGAGTTATATGCCAAATGCCCATTTCATTATATTTTGATGCAAATGGCACATTCCCAAAAGCAGAGAAAAAAGAATTCGATAAACTACAAAGTAAATTAGATTCTATTGAAACTCATCCCAAGGATTTGTCAGTTAGATTAGGTAACATTATTACTACATTTAATGTATTTCAACATTTTTATCCTTATTTTGAAGTTGTTGACGTCAATTGGGAAGATGAATTCCGAAAGGCGTTGAAAAGAAGTTTTTCGGATCAAAGCAGTTACGATCACCAGGTAACACTTCAAAAATTTACGTCACCATTAAAAGATGGCCATATTTCTGTTTTTTATAAACATGCCAATAACTTCTGGACACCTGCAATATCTTGGGAATGGGTTGAAGAGCAACTTGTAGTAACTGAAGTGCAGGACTCAAGCATAAATTTAAAACCCGGCGAAATAATTAATGAAATTGATTGGAGAACATCCAAAACATATTTTGAAGAAATAAATTCCCGAATATCCGCTGCAACTAACGGCTGGAGAGATTACTTGGCTCAACGCAACAGTTTATATGGCAGAGAAAATTCTACAATGAGGATTAAAACAAAAGAAGGAAAAGAGGTTGAACTAATTAGAGATAGATTTAACTTGGAGAAAAAGAGTAAGAAGGAGTTTGACATTATTGAAGACGATATCTTCTATTTAAATCTCGACGCCATAGAAATGGCAAAGATAAATAAGCTTCTTCCTGACATAAAAAAATGTAAATCCATTATTTGTGACATGAGGGGATACCCAAACGGAAATCACGACTTTATCCGATATTTGCTTAATACCGATGATACAACACAAGCATGGATGCACATTCCACAAATTGTATATCCCGATTATAAAAAAATTGCAGGATTTGAAGATCTCGGATGGAGTGATTTCATGAAAAAACAAGATCCTTATTTGGGTAATAAAAATATCATTTTTATTACAGATGGCAGAGCCATAAGCTATGCCGAAAGTTTCATGGGGTATATTGAAGGGTATAAGCTTGCTACAATAATTGGCCAACCAACTGCGGGGACAAATGGGAATGTAAACCAATTTGAGTTAAACGGCGGATATATTATCACTTTTACCGGAATGAAAGTAACAAAACATAATGGTTCTCAACATCATGGCATTGGAATTTTGCCCGATATTTATCTTACAAAAACAATAAAGGGCATAAGTGAAAAACGTGATGAATTTTTAGAAAAAGCTATTGAGTTAGCGAGAAATGATTAATATACATAACAAAAAGCGAACCGCATTTCTGCGGCTCGCTTTTATACTTTCTTCAGACGGTGCACGCACCGTCTCTACAAAAATTAGTCAATCATCTCAAAACCCGTATAAGGAACCAATGCCTTGGGGATTCTAATTCCATCGGGCGTTTGGTTATTTTCCAGCAATGCAGCCACTATGCGCGGCAGGGCCAGCGCGCTTCCGTTGAGCGTGTGGCAAAGTTGCGTTTTGCGGTCTTCGTCGCGATAACGGCATTTCAACCGATTGGCCTGATAACTTTCGAAATTGGATACCGAACTCACTTCCAGCCATCTCTGCTGCGCAGCGGAATACACTTCGAAATCGAACGTGAGCGCCGACGTGAAGCTCATATCGCCGCCGCAAAGGCGTAGAATTCGCCACGGAAGCTCCAGTTTTTCCACCAGCGTTTGCACGTATCGCACCATTTCATCCAGCCGACGGTAAGAATTTTCGGGTTTATCGATACACACAATCTCCACTTTATCAAACTGATGCAAACGATTCAGCCCCCGCACATCTTTTCCGTAGGAACCCGCTTCGCGGCGGAAACAAGCGGAGTAAGCCGTATTTTTTACGGGAAGGTCTTTTTCTTCCAGAATAACGTCGCGGTAGAGGTTGGTAACGGGCACTTCGGCGGTGGGAATCAAGTACAAATCGTCTAATCCCACGTGATACATTTGTCCTTCTTTGTCGGGCAATTGCCCGGTTCCGAATCCCGATGCGGCATTCACCACATACGGCGGCTGCACTTCCACAAATCCGGCTTCGCGGGCGTTATCGAGAAAAAAGTTGATGAGCGCGCGCTGCAAGCGGCTTCCTTTTCCCTTGTAAACGGGAAATCCGGCGCCGGTAATTTTTACGCCCAGCTCAAAATCTATCAAATCGTATTTTTTCGCCAAATCCCAATGCGGAACCGCATCAGAAGCGAGTTGCGGAATATTTCCGCCGGAACGTTCAACCAGGTTATCTTCTGCAGAACGTCCTTCGGGAACCGAATCGTGGGGTAAATTGGGGATGGTAACCAGTAAATCCTGTATGGCGGTTTCGGCTTCGCGTAACCCGGCTTCGTTGGCTTTGGAAAGCTCTTTGAGTTCCGATACTTGTTGTTTGGCCGTTTCCGCTTCGTTTTTTTTGCCTTCTTTCATCAATCCGCCAATCGATTTGGATAAAGCGTTAATTTCCGATAACCGGCTATCCAAAAGCGTTTGGGAAGTGCGGCGTTTTTCGTCCAACGCGATTATTTGATTGATTACGCCCTGGGCGTCGAACCTTTTTTTGGCAAGTTTGCGAATGATTTCTTCGCTATTTTCATTAATTACTTTAAGTGTAAGCATAAAAAAACAGTTTCAACTCTTTTGATTGAGAATGTGCAAAGGTAGCAAAAATTCCCGCGTCGAAACAGTTGTAACTCAAATTTTATTTACGGATGAAATGGCACTCAGAATAATTGGAAATGAACAAAGTCTCTCATCTGACGGTCTCTTCTCTTTTTTTTCTGATAGTTTCGCATCACGATAAACGAAACCGCCGAAAACGCAGCCACCACCAAGAAATCCTTAAACACACTATTTTTCATTGTTGCATTTTTTAATTATAACAGTTTTAATTGCTGTTGTGTTTTCAACAAAATCAATTTTTCGGGTATGAAGTTACGTAAAAATATCTTTTTAGCAAAATTTAGGCCGATTTTTCCATAAAGTTAATCATTTCTCCACTTAATCTGCAAAACTCTTTTCGTTTCCGGTGTTATCCTGAATCGGTTATCCGGCCGGTGTCCCACAATCCAAACGACATCTTCTCCCGACAGCAAAACCCACGCCTCTTCTTTTTCTTTCAGGTTAAACTTCTGATTGACAAAGAAATCGCTCAACTTCTTTTTTCCTTTCATCCCGAAAGGAATAAACCAGTCACCGGTTTGCCACTTTCTCAGTATCAGCGGAAACGAAAGTTTATCGGCGTCGGCTTGCAAGACAGCGGAGTTGTTGTCGATGGATTTTGGAACATCTGTTATCTTGATATCCAAATTAATAGGAGTTGAAATTTCTTGCGAAACGGCATCAATAAAATAAGTTTGATTTTCCGATTGCGGTTTTTCAATTTTATCGATAAGAAAATAGGAGCGGTCTTTGATGAGCCGGTGCGTAGCCGAAAAAAACTGCTTTCCCGGTGAAGCATCCAATGCGTTTTTTACGTCGTCGATAACGGAAGGATGAAATCCCAAAGGCGACAAAATTTCGAACAATACCGATTGTGGCGAAACGGTTTTTTTGAGTTTTGCAATATCAATTTTATCGTTTTGCAACACCGATTTCATATCGGAATCCACCGCTTTTTTATATACTTTTTCCGCTTCATTCAAGTTTTCCGACGTGCGAAAAATGCTTTCGTTCACCGAGGGATTCAACTTTTGCAGCATGGGTAAAACATTCAACCGTATATGGTTGCGGGTGTAAATATCTTCGTGGTTGGTGCTGTCTGTTCTGAACGGAATTTGGCGTTCCTGCAAGTAATTTTCGATTTCCGCGCGGGTAACGCTGAGCAACGGACGAACAATTTTTCCGTTTCGGGGAGAAATTCCGCTCAATCCGCTTATTCCCGTACCGCGAATCAAGTTCAGCAAAACTGTTTCCACCGAATCGTCTTTGTGATGAGCTACGGCAATGGCATCGGCATTAAACTGCCTCCGCACCATTTCAAACCACGAGTAGCGAAGTTCGCGCGCCGCCATTTCGATGGATATTTTTTTATCGGCCGCGTATGGCCGCGTATCGAAATCGATGGAAGTGAACTCAATATCGTTTTCTTTGCACCATTTTTTGGCAAACCGGGCATCCCCGTCCGACTCTTCGCCCCGAAGCCGGAAATTGCAATGTGCAGCAATGCATCGATATCCCAGCAACGTCAGTATATCCAGCAAAGCCATAGAGTCGGCTCCGCCGCTAAATCCGACGATTACGGTGGCATCGGTTTCCAGCAAAGCATTTTCGGCAATATATGTTTTTATTTTTTGGAGCATTGGCTTTTACTTCAATCCAACGAAACTTCCAACAATTCTCGTCCCAATTGATGCAATGTTTCTTCAATCTGTTTTTTTCGGGCGCGCGAAGGTTGTTTCGCGCCGCACAAGTAGGCACCCATTACACTTTGGGAAATGTTCATACGCCGCGCAAAAGCCGAAATATTTACTTCTTGCAGGCCGCTGAAAACTTTGGCAACATCGTTTTTGGGCGTTTTATCGCGAAAAAAACCCTCAAAACTCAAATCCTCATCCAATTCGCGCCAATGAATGCCAATGGAGCTCACTTCGTATGCCGAACGCTGTTCGGGCGTGGCATATTTAAGGCGTGAATAATCGGCAAACAATTCTTTCCCCACCCGTCCGTCTGCCATTTCAATGCAAACAGCGTCATCGGTAAGCCATATTTTTTTTGGTTTTTCCATCGTGTTACTTGTTATTAAAAAAATCGTTCCAACGTTCAACAATAATTTCCTTATTCTCAATAATTACTGATTCAGCCATCTTTAATTCAGATGCCTTCAGCCCATTGTTTTCCAATAATGTATCGGTTCGTGGTCGTTAGAGAAAAACATAAACCGAAATCCAAAAAATATAAATACAATCGGCATAACGTTTTCGATATTAAGTGAATCTATTACACAAAGATAGGTAATTATTTTATTACCCTATGAATTCACACAAAATTTATTCTTTTTTTCGCTGTAAACGGTTGATTTTACTGCGTAATTAAATCTTTCACTAAAAAACACCGGAAAATAGCCGAGAAAAATGTATTTTTGTACAATATTATTGACAATAAAGATTGTATGTTAGATAAAATTCACTCACTTCTTTCCGAAATAGAGCAGCTTACGGCTTCGGGAGCCGATGAATTGGAAGCGTTACGCATCAAGTACTTAAGTAAAAAAGGCGCTGTATCTTCACTGATGGATAACTTCAGAAGCGTTCCGCCGGAACAGAAACGCGAAGTTGGCATGAAACTGAACGAACTGAAGCAGAAAGCGCAAGAAAAAATTCAATCGCTGAAAGAGCAGTTCGAAAGCGGCAACGAACAAAACACCGATATGGATTTAACCCGCACCGCTTATCCGGTTTCGCTGGGAACGCGCCACCCTATTTCGATTGTGAAGGAAGAAATTTGTGATATTTTTAAACGCTTGGGCTTTTCCATCGCCGAAGGGCCCGAAGTGGAAGACGACTGGCACGTTTTCTCATCGCTTAACTTTGCCGATGATCATCCGGCACGTGATATGCAAGACACGTTTTTCATTCAAAGCAATCCCGATATTGTTTTGCGCACGCACACTTCGTCCGTTCAAACCCGCGTGATGGAAAAAACGCAGCCGCCCATCCGCATCATTTGTCCGGGACGGGTGTATCGGAACGAAGCCATTTCTTATCGCGCACACTGCTTTTTTCATCAGGTAGAAGCATTGTATATTGACAAGGATGTATCGTTTGCCGATTTGAAACAGGCGCTGCTTTTCTTTGCCAAAGAAATGTTCGGCGCCGACACGAAAATACGGCTTCGGCCGTCGTATTTCCCGTTTACAGAGCCCAGTGCCGAAATGGATATTTCCTGTAATTTGTGTGGCGGAAAAGGATGTCCGTTCTGCAAATACACCGGATGGGTGGAAATTCTGGGATGCGGCATGGTTGACCCCAACGTGCTGGACAATTGTGGAATAGACAGCAAAATATATACCGGATACGCGCTCGGAATGGGAATTGAGCGCATTACAAACCTGAAATATCAGGTGAAAGACTTGCGGATGTTCTCGGAAAACGATGTGCGTTTTCTGGAACAGTTTCAGGCAGCACATTAAAATTTGGGATTAAACGTCCATCCGATTATAAAACAAAGAACAAAAAGATTTCGCGGAATCACATATTTCTATTTTAACATCCGATGATTTTTTGAAAAACCTATGAAAATGACAAAATACATTTTATTTTCCGTTTTAATCCTTTCGCTCTCCATAGGATGCGGACAAGCACAACAAACGGTGCGGATGAACGCCATAAAAGCCAACGATTACGGCGTAGTTTACTCACTGCCGAAAACATCGGTGGTGGTTGCGTTGAAAGTAAAAAAAACGGTGTACAACCGCGGCGAATTTTACCCGTTCGCCCAGCGATACCTGAGTGTTGAACCCATCACCGAAAGCCGCACGGAATACACGCTGGAAGACGTGATGGTCATCAATCGCGGAATTCCCGACCGTGAAAACTCGTTCATGGTTCTTTTCCGTTCCAATTCGATGGCGCCCTACGTAATGCTCACGCAAGACGGATTGATTTCCACCATCAATGCCGAGCCCGAAACCGTTACCGAGCCTTCGTTTGAGCTTCCCGCGCCTACGCCGGCTCCCGTGAACCCGAGAAGATTTCTTTCGGAAGAAACGCTTATGGCGGGCTCATCGGCAAAACAGGCAGAATTGGTATCGAGACAGATTTTCGACCTGCGCCGCAGCCGTCAGGATATCCTCACCGGCGAAGCCGATAACATGCCGCCCGATGGCGAGGCCTATAAAGTAGTGATGGAACAGATAAACAACCAGGAAAAAGCGCTCACCGAAATGTTTTCGGGCAGCACGCAAACCGAGTATTTCACCAAGGAAATTGTGGTAATTCCTACGGAACAAGATATAGATAAAATGGTTATCGGCCGCTTTTCCGAAAAACTGGGGCCGGTGGATGCCGACAATCTCGCCGGCGCACCCATTTACCTGACGCTGAAAAACAGAACTCCGGAAGTAGAAACTGTTCTTTCCGACAGGGATTTGCAGCGTTTGGAAAAGAAACTATCCGAAGGAGTGGTTTACAACGTTCCGGGCAAAGCGCAACTTACATTGGATTTTAAGAACAGAACGTTGAAAAATCAAGAAATGGATATTGTGCAGTTTGGTTCGCAGGATGTGCTCACGAGAAGAATGTTCGACAATATGAAACAACCCATCAAGGTGATTTTTTATCCCAATTTGGGAGCTGTAAAGCAAATTATTCAATAGACCGCGTTTGACCGATTGGCGGTCCGGCGCACAAAAAACTCAATTATGAAAAAAACTACAATTCTTACTGCCTTAGTTATATGTGCAGTAGTTTGCGGAATGTTCTCGTGCAAAAAAACGGCACAGACTTCCACAAAAATCGTTTTCGACAGCATTGTCGTGAAAGAACACATACCGCTGCTGGAAGTTAACGACACCACAATGCCTTATGCCGATGTGAAGGTGAGCTTTACTTATCCAACTGAATTTGGCAATCAAGAGGATTTGTCGCGCTTACAGCAAATTTTCATCGGTACTTTTTTCGGAGATACACAACTCGACAATCTTACTCCCCAACAAGCAATGGACGAATATATTGCCGAATACAGGAAAGAATACAAATCGCTTTCAAACACGTATTACGACGAAAAAAGCCGCTTACCTGCAGACGAAACACCCATGTGGTACTGGTATTACATGTACAACAGCAACAAAGTGATGTTTCAGAACGATTCCCTGCTGAGTTATGCCGTTGAATACAGCGATTACACCGGCGGGGCGCACGGCTCGCATCGGGTAACTTACTTCAATATAGATTTGGGCGATTTGGTTACTGTATCGGAAGAAGATATTTTTGTGCCGAATTACAAAAAAGCGCTTACCGATATCATCATTACCCGCCTGATGAAGCAAAACAATGTCTCATCGCCCGACTCGCTCATCAATATGGGATTTTTCAATATCAACGAAATATATCCCAACAACAACTTCTGGCTGAATGAAGAAGGCGTTCATTACGCCTACAATCAGTACGAAATTGCGCCGTATTCCATGGGTGTGATTGACGTTGATATTCCTTACGAGGATTTATCGGAAATTCTTAAACCGGATAGCGTGATACGGAAATTCTTTCCGGAGAACAAGTAACAAAAAAACTCAGGCCGCCGGCCTGAGTTTTTTTATTCGTTTGCAATAGTTTACGGCGCTTTAAACTCCATGTAAAGCACAATTGCCACGTCTTTTCCCACTGTAGCTGCATCGGGATCGTATGACACGTTATAATCCAGCCGGTTAATTGTGTTTTTGGCCGTGAAACCAATCACATCCTTACCGTCTTTGCCTGTAACTTTGCCGCCGTATTTCACGTCGAACGTAACGGGTTTTGTTACATCTTTTATCGTCAGCAACCCGTTAAGTTTGTAATTCTCATCGTCCACCTTCTCTATACCGGTGCTTTTAAAACTCATTTGAGGATATTTTTCCACCTCAAAAAAATCGGCGCTGCGCAAGTGATCGTCTCGCCGTTCAACGCGCGTATCAATGCTTTTCGTGTCCACCGTAAACTCCACACGGGCTTTTTCCATCTGGTTTAAATCCCCTTCCACAAAGCCGTCGAACGAGGTAAAACTCCCGTTCACGAAAGTTATTCCCATGTGCTTAATTTTGAAATTCACCGAAGCATGCGCTTTGTCCACCGAATATTTCGTTTGAGCCATTAAGCCGCCCATCAAGAACAATGATGCGATAATTAGGGTTATTTTCTTCATAATTTTATCCTTATTTTATTTTAATGTACTCTTTAAAAACCAACTATTGTAGTTTTTGTTCAGAATTTGATGTAATTTTGTATAAACAAAACCACTTAAAGTTTGTTTATCATGCGAAGAGAAACGCATCTCTTCTTTTTTATAAACCGATCACGGCGATCGATAATCAAAATAAATCATGCAAGAAGTTTTAGATCAAGATCAGATATTAACCGACTTAACCACACAAGATTACAAATACGGATTCGTTACAGACGTTGAAACAGACACCATTGAAAAAGGACTGAATGAAGATGTTGTACGATTAATTTCAGCAAAGAAAAATGAACCCGAATGGCTGTTGGAGTTTCGCTTAAAAGCCTATCGCCATTGGCTTACGATGAAGCTGCCCGATTGGGCGCAGTTGAAAATACCGGAAATAGACTTTCAGGATATCATTTATTTTGCAGACCCCACCAACAAGAAAAAGCCAAAATCGCTCGATGAAGTAGATCCCGAATTATTGAAAACCTTTGAACGCTTAGGCATTCCGCTGCATGAACGCGAGGTGTTGGCCGGCGTAGCCGTGGATGCCGTTATGGACAGCGTTTCCATTAAAACCACTTTTAAAGAAGTGCTGGCCGAAAAAGGAATTATATTCAGTTCGTTCAGCGAAGCGGTGAAAAATCATCCCGATTTGGTAAAAAAATACCTGGCCACGGTGGTGCCGTACAAAGACAACTTTTACGCGGCGTTAAACTCGGCGGTTTTCAGCGACGGATCGTTCGTTTATGTTCCCAAAGGCGTTCGCTGCCCCATGGAATTATCTACCTATTTCCGCATCAACGCAGCCAACACCGGCCAGTTCGAGCGCACGCTCATTGTTGCCGACGACAATTCATACGTCAGCTATCTCGAAGGCTGCACGGCGCCCATGCGCGATGAGAATCAACTGCACGCCGCGGTGGTAGAAATTGTGGCTCTCGATAATGCCGAAGTGAAATACTCCACGGTGCAAAACTGGTATCCGGGCGATAAAAACGGCAAAGGCGGTGTTTACAACTTTGTTACAAAACGAGGCATTTGCAAAGGTGTGAATTCGAAAATTTCCTGGACACAGGTGGAAACCGGTTCGGCCATCACGTGGAAATATCCGTCGTGCATTATGGCGGGCGACAACTCCGTAGGAGAATTTTATTCGGTGGCGGTTACCAACAACTTCCAGCAAGCCGACACAGGCACAAAAATGATACATTTGGGCAAAAACACCCGCAGCCGCATTGTATCCAAAGGAATATCGGCAGGAAGCAGCCAGAACAGCTATCGGGGATTGGTGAAAGTGGCAAAGAAAGCAGTAAACGCGCGTAACCACTCGCAATGCGACAGCCTGCTGCTCACCGACCATTGCGGGGCGCACACGTTCCCCTACACCGATATTCAGAACCCAACTGCCATTCTGGAACACGAGGCCACCACATCGAAAATCAGTGAAGATCAGGTTTTTTACTGCAATCAACGCGGATTGGATGAAGAAGAAGCCATCGGCTTAATCGTGAACGGATACGTGAAAGAAGTGGTTAACAAACTCCCGATGGAATTTGCCGTTGAAGCGCAAAAGCTGTTGCAGATTAGTTTGGAAGGAAGCGTGGGATAAATCGGGTTACGAGTTACGGGTTACGGGTTAAAAATCCGTCAAGCTGCTTTATGCGGTTTGACGGATTTTTTGTTGTAAAAAAACACCTGCTCTTTGAACAAAAAAGCTCTGAAAATCATTTAAATAATAAATATACATCAACAATAAACATTTTCGCATTTTTTCAGTCAAACAGATAAACAGAAGCAGTACAAACCATTTAAAACCAAATAAAATGAAAAAAGTCATTACAAAATTAGCCATTGTTCTCACAGCGCTTGTTATGGCGCTCGGGTTTACCGGATGTGGAACATCGAATTACGGCGCATCGGGCCGTGGTTATTACGACAATTACTACGACTACAACCCGGTTTGGGCTCCCGATTATTACTACGGAACCCGTTATTATTATTTTCCCGATATTGAAACGTATTACGATTTGGCAACACGCAACTTCGTGTATCTCTTAAACGGGCAATGGCTGTTTGTGCCCACACTTCCGCCCGTTTACTCCGCGTTTAACCTGCGCAATGCTTTCGTTGTAATTGTGAACCGCGACGTTTACAATCCGTGGATGCACCATCACTACTACAATTCGCATTATCCGCGCTATTATTATATCGATTATTACGATTTCAGCAACATCCCTTACGTAAGAGGATACAACGAGAACGGACGCAGAGCGGTTTACTGGAGAGAAGCGGAACGCAGCCGGGCACGCGAATGGGGCGACCGGAGCATACGCGAAGGACGCGATTTCAGGTATTCAGCCGAAGACAAGCGAGTGCAACAAGAAGTTACCCGCCGTGTAACACAACGCACCGCCATATCTCCTGACGAACTCCGGCAAATAGGCAATACCGATGAAGGAAGAATGACAAGCCGCGATGCTTATCCCGTGGGCACTCGTTCTCGGGAAGCTGCAACACGAACAACACCCACAACAACGCGTCAAACGACTTCACCAACCGATAGCCGCCGCACAACATCACGTTCGGCCGAAACAAATTACTACGGCGGTTCCATTGGACAACCCGTGAGAGTACAGCCGCAAATGCGCGAAAGTACCGGCGGAAGATCGTCCACAACCCGCGGAAGCTCAACCACTACCAGAAGTACCGAAAGCGGTACCAGCGGAAGGACTTCAGGCGGACGCAGGTAAAAAAATGAATAAATTCAGGGATCGGCAGTCAATTGATTGCCGATTTTTTATTATGTTTGCGATATAAATCAACGGTAAGCTATCATGAGAAAAATTATTCATCTTTTCGTTGCCCTGTTTGCTTCGAACCTGTTGCTTTTTGCACAAACCAAGCCATCCGATAACTTTCTTGCAGGAAAGCCGGGATTTTATGTTTTGTCTTCCGAATTGTTGCGGGAGATGAAAACAAGCGAAAAACCGGATGTAACCAAAATCTACGGCAAAATAAAAATAGTGGACAGTTTCCCCGATTACAAAGTGAAGGTCGTCAGCAACTTTGCCGACCTGCATGTGAAAGTGGTTAGTTCGTTTGCAGATGAACCCGGCAAATGGCAGATGGTAGAAAGTTTTCCGGATTTTAAAATCCAGTTCGTGGAAAGCTTTCCCGATTTTACGATAAAGTTTGTGGAAAGTTTTCCCGGAAAACCTTAGTCATTTTCCAACAAGCCGGCGGATATATCATCACCGGAAAAACCGGAACAAACGCAATGGATATCATCGTAGTGTTTTAATTAAAAAATCTTTTATGCAATAAACAATGAAAAAGCTTGCAATTATCACTTGTATCATCTGCCTAAACCTATTAATGGGCAGTTTTCTTCAAGCTCAAAGTCTCGCTGAGAAGCTTGGCGGAGTAAAAACGGATTATATCATTACGTCGCACGGGGTGGAACTTGATATAACGAATCAAATTATCTCAAAAAGAGCTGAACGATTCCACGACTGGGGCGGACACAACGAGGGCGCTTACGGATACGGCTATGGTTATGAATCGTTTCATTTGGAATTTACCGTAAGAAACGGAGAAATGGATATGCCGCAACCCGGCGGGCTTCTAAAAAGCGAAAAATTTATTGTTTTGGATTTTTATGATGACGAGGGCAGTTTATTGGGTTCGAGAACGAGATCTGTACGAGATGTCCGCCTTATCAGCAACAACACTTCCGGCAATCAACTTATGCACTACTCCATCGACCTTATAGCTATACCATTGCCTTTGCTGGATGCTGCGAAAAGAATAGATATTTTCAGGGAGTGAGAAATAAAAAACCACCTGTAAACTGAATTACAAGTGGTTATTTGTCGGGGTACGAGGATTCGAACCTCGGACCTCCTGCTCCCAAAGCAGGCACACTAACCGGACTGTGCTACACCCCGAATCGGTCTCTTTCAAAACGTGGGTGCAAAATTACAACTTATCCCGCTAATTTCAAAACTTTTCGGCTTTTTTTACACTACCCGCTGTTTCAACGATAGAAATGTGTAAATTTGTAGTTTAAAATTCGGAAACGAGAAAAATATGTACAGAAACAGAACTTGCGGCGAACTTCGAATCGCCGACGTGAATAAAGAAGTAACCCTTTCGGGTTGGGTGCACAAAATGCGCAAAATGGGCGGTATGACTTTCATAGACTTGCGCGATAGATACGGTGTTACTCAACTATCGTTTAATCAGGAAGTAAACCACGAACTTTGTGAAAAAGCCAACAAGCTGGCGCGCGAATACGTGATTCAGGTAAGCGGAAAAGTGGCGGAAAGATCGAGCAAAAATCAACATATCCCGACCGGCGATGTGGAAATAATCGCTACAGAAATTACGGTGCTGAACGCGGCGCAAACACCGCCCTTCACCATCGAAACCGAAACCGATGGCGGCGATGATTTGCGGATGAAATACCGGTATTTGGATTTACGCCGCAACGTGGTTCGCAAAAATCTCGAACTCCGCCACAAAATGGCGTTTGAAACGCGCAAATATTTGGATGAAAGAAACTTTATGGAGGTAGAAACTCCCGTGCTTATCGGCTCCACTCCCGAAGGAGCCCGCGATTTTATTGTTCCTTCGCGAATGAACCCCGGCGAATTTTATGCGCTGCCCCAATCACCACAGCTGTTTAAGCAGTTGCTTATGGTATCGGGGTTCGATCGCTATTTTCAGATCGTGAAATGCTTTCGAGATGAAGATTTGCGTGCCGATCGCCAACCTGAATTTACGCAGATAGATTGCGAAATGTCTTTCGTTGATCAGGAAGATGTACTGAACATGTTCGAAGGCCTCACAAAACATCTTTTCAAAACGCAAAAAGGGATTGATTTACCCGATTTTCCGCGCATAAGCTATGCCGATGCCATGCGGCAATACGGTTCCGACAAGCCCGATATCCGCTTCGACATGAAATTTGTGGAGATAAAAGATCTCACTACCGGTGGCGGTTTCGGCGTTTTCGACTCATCGGAATACGTAGGCGCCATTTGCGCTCAGGGGTGTGCCTCCTACACTCGTAAACAACTGGACGAACTGACCGATTTTGTAAAACGCCCGCAAATTGGCGCCAAAGGGTTAATTTATGTTCGCTACAACGAAGACGGAACCTTGAAATCGTCGGTAGATAAATTCTTCTCCGAAGACGATTTAAAATCGTGGGCAGAACGTTGCAACGCCAACCCCGGCGATTTACTGCTGGTGTTGAGCGGCGAAACCGAAAAAACGCAAAAGCAACTGGCTGAATTGCGCCTCGAAATGGGATCACGTTTGGGATTACGCGATAAAAACAATTACAAATGCCTTTGGGTGGTAGATTTTCCATTGCTGGAAAAAGACGAAGAACTGAATCGGTTTTTTGCCAAGCACCATCCGTTCACATCGCCTAAACCGGAAGATATTTCGTTGCTCGACACCGACCCGGGAGCCGTCCGCGCCAATGCTTACGACTTGGTAATTAACGGTGTGGAAGTTGGCGGCGGCTCAATCCGAATTCACGACAGCGCTCTGCAAAAGAAATTATTTTCCGTACTCGGCTTTACCGAAGAACGGGCACAAGAACAATTCGGCTTCCTGATGAATGCCTTTAAGTACGGCGCGCCTCCGCACGGCGGAATAGCCTTCGGCTTGGACAGATTAGTCTCATTATTCGCCGGATTAGACAGTATCCGCGATTGCATTGCTTTCCCGAAAAATAACTCCGGCCGCGATGTGATGATTGATGCCCCTTCGCGAATTGAACAAGAACAATTGGATGAGTTGGGGATAACCTTGCATCTAAAAGTAAAGTAAAAGAAGAAATTTAATCACATAACTAGCATAAGGGGCTGTATCAAAAGTGCTCCTCCCGTTACATTTTGTCATCTTGAACGTAGTGAAAAATCTATTTTATCAACAATTACAGATACTTCACTTCGCTTAGGCTCCGTTCAGTTGACAATTTGATAGTCGTTTTTACTTTTGAGACAACTCCTTTTGTGTTAATGTATTTCTCCCCGTGAACAAAAGAGTTTGGATTTTGTTTTTTAAGTGCTTTACATTTTAAAAAAACATCGAAATTATGAAAAAATCAATTCTCTTATGTGTTCTTTTCATGAGTGTTATGTTCGCCTTTTCTCAAAATGAGGATGCTGTAATCAAAAAAGATTTTGAGCAAATTATCGCGTACACAAAAGAAATGAATATGGACAAGGTTACAAGCATGACCTATCCTCCTTTAGTGAAACTTTTTCCCGAAGGCGGATTGGCTGCCATGGCTTCTTCTCTCTTCGAAGGAATGGGAGTAAAAACAATGTTTGAAAATACGCCTGTTAATTTAAAGGTAACTCCTGTTACCACACTGAAAAATGCCGTATTATGTATGGGTGAATATGATGCTAACACCATTTTAGAGTTTAAGGATAATAATATGATGGAGATGTTTTTAAATTTCTCTCCTGAAGGACAACGTCTTGAAAAACTGGATAATAATAAAATCCGCATGTCAGGAAAACATTATTTACTGGCAATTAAAGACACACATACAGAAAATACATGGAAATACCTTAATTATGATGAAGAATTTATGAAATCAGAGATAGCTCAGGCTGTATTGACGGAGGAAATCATCAATAACGCGGCTAAATTAAAGCAATCATTCATAAAAGAGTAAAATATTCCTCCTGAAGAGCCGATAAAAAAAGCTGCCCCGAAAAGGCAGCTTTTTTTATTCGTCACTTATCAGAGCGTATAACCTTCGGTGTAGGTTTTATTCAACAACCAGTTTTTATCGGCTTCCGGGTCATCAACGAATTTTTCGGCAGCCGGATCCCATTTAATCGGACGCTTCATTTCGTAAGCTATATTTCCCAGCGTACATACTGTACATGTACGGTGGCCAATTTCCACAGGAACAACCGGATCTGTTTTCGATTTAACCGACTCGATAAAGTTTTCCAAATGCGGCACCTTAGTCTCATAAGCGCCTTCGGTTTCTTCTACTTGCGGAGGCAGCAAACTATCGTCGGAAGCCACGTAATGACCTCTCGATACTTCAATCCAACCTTTATCTCCCCAAAACTTCACACCTTTGGTTTGTGCTTCGTCAAATGGTTCTTCTGTCATTACAACACCATTTGCGTATTTATACGTAAGGAATTTTGTATCCTGATATCCTGCCGGAATAATTTCAATCGGGCCACTATTATCCATTCCCAAGCCCCACTGCGCGATATCGAACATGTGGGCGCCCCAATCGGTAGTAAATCCACCTCCCAGCTCAGTATACCAGCGCCATGCGCCCCAGATCTGTTCATTTTGCTCAGGATTGAGTGAGATAGGCGGATTCAACTCGTGATTGTAATGAACATATTCAGACGGGCCTAACCACAATGGCCAGTTTAAATCTGCCGGAACGGACTCTTCAGGCAAATCGTAGGGTTTTGGCGGCGCTCCAACATAAGCGTTCACTTTTTCAATTTTTCCCAGTTTTCCGGACTGTACTAATTTTACAGCATGCTGAAAATTCGGGTCTGAACGTTGTTGGCTTCCTACAGCAAGAATTACTCCATTGCTTCGTACTGCTTTCACAAGTTCTTGGCCTTCTTTAATGGTGAATGTCAATGGTTTTTCGAGATACACGTTCTTTTTGGCATTACAAGCATCTATGGCAATGAACGCATGCCAATGATCAGGGGTAGCAATTACAACAGCATCAATATCGTTACGAGCGATTAAATCCTTATAATTTTCGTACACTTCCACAGATACAGCTTTCTGTTGCGATGCATTATGGTCATTAACACGCTTTAGGAAACGTTCTCTTTTGATGCCATAGACATCGCATCCGGCAACAACTTCAACCCCTTCCATTCCCATAAATCCATTTAACAGATACATGGCTTGCTGTCCTAATCCAATAAATCCCAGCCTTATAATTCCATCGTCGGTTTTGGCTTTTTGTGTACACGAAGCCAAAAATTGCGGAAACACGGCCACGCCCATAGCGCCAACAGCAGCCGTTTTCAAAAATTTTCTTCTTGTTAATTGATTACTCATGACTTTTAGATAATTTTTTAAAAGTATAACTTTTTTCTTTAAACTTTGCAAATATAATGGATAATTTCAAATATAGGAACACTAAGTGCGAAAATTGATTCAATAATGTTCTAATTTTTTTCGGTTTAATACCGTGAGTTCTTTTTTGTATAAAGATATAACTCCATCGCTGATCATTTCCCCGATTGTTCGCGCCAGAGACGGACGCTGAACGCCAAAATATTCGGCTAACTGCGTTTGTGTCCGTTTTAAAACAAAACTGTTTTGGTTGGGAGTAGTGTTCTCAAGAATATACAACGATAGCTTTGCCCGCAGGCTTTTGATGGAAAGCATTTGCACTTTTCCCGACAAAAAAACCGTCATGTTGGAATTAAGCCGCAGAAAGTTTCTCAACAAAGTTTCGTTCACCATCATTTCTTTTAGAAAAACAGATTTGGGAATCGTATAAACCACCGACTTATCCATAGCAATGGCATCCACAGGAAACTTATGCCGGTCGGAAAAAATAAACGCGGGAGCCAACGGACGAACGGCTTCTATGAACTCAATTTCCACTAAGTTACCTTCGGCCGTAATCATTTCGGTACGCACAATTCCTTCCACCAGCAAATGTAAAAAAGTGATGGGATCGCCTTGACGAACAACGTGTTCTCCTTTATGAAAAGTTTTTATTTCGGAAACGGATCCCGCTATAAAATCCTGAACTGTTTCAGTGTCCATTCCCAAAAACAGCGGGCAATCAGATAAATTCGCTCGATGCATTTCTTCTTTTTGGAAGCCAAAATTAATTAAATCTGCACAGAAAATCAAAAAACACTCCTAATTAAATTCACTTTAAAAAACATCCATTTTAGGGGCAATACATTGGTAAATAACTTGGGAATTTCGGGAATCACAAACGTGGATAAAGATATGAAGCCGCTGCTTGAAACATAACCGATTCTGAAAAGGAAATCGGTTTTTCATTTTTATTTTTCATAAAAATCCAAAACTGTAACCCAGGTTACAATTTATATCCATTCTAAATAATATCTTTGCAGCATCAACCAATTAAAAACAGAAATTATGGCAACTTTTGAAACCGCGAAAATTTTCTCGATGGAAGATTCAATCGAATACTCATCGGGAGGCGTTATCAGCAAACAAGTGATAAAAAAACAATCGGGAAACGTTACGTTGTTTTCATTCGATAAAGACCAAGGACTCACCGAACACACATCGCCCTACGACGCAATGGCTCACATTCTGGACGGCGAGGCCGAAATCCGCATCGACGGAAATCCGCACTACCTAAAAAAGGGCGATTGCATCATCATGCCCGCCAATCATCCGCATGCCCTGCACGCCGTTGAGCCGTTTAAAATGGTGCTAACGATGATAAAACAATAATTTATGAGCGAAATAATCAACAATTCATCGCAGCGAAAAGAACTGCTGCGACACCTGCTCCTCAGGCTGCACGAAGGGGAAAATCCCGAAGTTTTGCGCCAACGGCTTATCGAGGTGCTACGCAACATCCCTTACAACGAAGTGGTTGAAGTAGAACAGGAACTCATTAACAGCAACGCGCTTACCGAAGAAGAAATCCTTGAATTTTGCGACCTTCACACCGCCGTTCTCGATGGCAGCATCGACGTGGAAGGCGCCAAAAGCATTCCCGCCGGACATCCTGTGGATACGTTTAAGAAAGAAAACACCGCGCTGAAAAACGAAGCAATAAAAATAGCCGGTTTATTCAACCAAGCATCCGCCCTCGGCGACAATGAGTTACCGGGATATATTTTGCAGCTCCGCTCCCTGCTCAACAACATTTCCGATGTAGAAAAACATTATCTGCGCAAAGAATACCTGCTTTTTCCGTATCTGGAAAAACATCTTATCACCGGCCCGCCCAAAGTGATGTGGGGCAAACACGACGAGATAAGGGAACTGCTGAAAAGTTCTTTCGAAGCGCTGGAATCGCCCATCTCATCGGCCGAAGAAATGCGCTCTATCATTCAACTCGTGCTGGCGCCGGCCATTGAAATGCTGGACAGAATGATTATGAAAGAAGAAGAAATTCTGTTTCCCATGGCAATGGATACGCTAACCGACGACGAATGGTACAAAATCTATCAGGAAACGCCGGAATTCGGCTATTGCCTTTTCGATCCGGAGGATGAGTGGCAGCCGGCAGGTGCAAAAGTAGAAAAACAAGAATACGTATCGGCCGATGCCATTCGGCTTTCATCAGGCGCCTTTAATTTGGCTGAGCTGGAAGCATTGTTCGTGCATCTGCCTATCGACATAACGTTTGTGGACAAAAACGACAAGGTTCGTTTCTTCTCGCACAGTCCCAATCGGGTTTTCGAACGAAACCGCTCCGTAATCGGGCGCGATGTGCGCATGTGCCACCCGCCCGGAAGCGTGCACATTGTGGAACAAATTCTCACCGATTTTAAAAACGGAAAAGAAAACAAAGCCGTTTTTTGGATGTCGAAGTTTATGGGAGACCGGTTTATTTATATCGAATACTCCGCCGTTCGCGGAAAAGACGGAGAGTACCTGGGCGTGGTGGAAGTAACGCAGGATATCACCCAAATTCGAAAGCTGGAAGGCGACCGGCGATTGCTTTCGTACGAAAAGAAATAACTTCGCTATTTGCAAATGATGAATAATGTACATATATTTGTACATTATTTACCACATTAAAACGTCCAAATTATGGTAGTTATCAGTCCCACAGAATTACGAAACGAACAAAAGAAATACCTCGATTTAGCCGAGAAAGAGCAAGTTGTTATCAAAAGAGGTAAAAAATTCATCCAACTCAATGTTAGTGATAAAATTCACGAAAACGAGTTGGAAGAATGGGTAAAAGATTTTTTGGCCATCCCCGAAGAATATCGGTGCAATCCGTTCGATATCAGCCCGTCGGGCGATGTGTTTTTTGCCGATAAACGGAATTTGGCAGCTATTGAGAAAGGGCGGAAAGATATTGAAGAAGGGCGGGTTAGGGAAATCAACAGCATTGAAGAATTTCGGCAAATGCTTGGCTTATGAAATACCGCATTAAATTTTCAGGAAAAGCAGAAGATGATATTGAACGTTTGAGAAAATCGGGTGACTTGAAAGCTCTCAAAAAATTAGCACAATTTTATATTGAACTGGAAAGCCATCCTCGTACAGGCACCGGACAAGTGGAGCAAATGAAACACTATGCAAACGAAACTTGGTCGCGGCGCATCACCCGAAAACATCGTCTTGTTTACGAAATTGAGGATAATACAGTTACAGTAACCGTAATTTCTGCCTACGGGCATTATGACGACAAATAAAAACAATACAAACATAACTCCCGACACCAAAGTAGCGGAGTTGCTCAAAGAATTTCCGCAACTGGAAGAGATATTAAAACAATTTTCGCCCGCTTTTGCCGCGTTGAAAAATCCCGTGTTGCGAAAAACGGTAGCAAAAGTAACCTCGTTGCAGCAAGCGGCAAAAGTGGGTGGGATGAATATCGTTGAAATGGTGGATGCGCTGCGAAAAGAAGCCGGACAACCACCCCTCGCCGATAATTTTTGTCCCGACAGCGAAGATATCCGCATCCCATTTTCGGAGAAAGCGCCCGATAAAATCGTTTCGCACAGGTTAGATGTCCGCCCGTTAATTGAAGCGAGCGAACATCCGAAAGACCAAGTAATGGCACTCGCCAATGAACTAAAAGTCGGCGATTGCATGGAGTTTATCTCCTCGTTTCCCCCTACTCCACTTATCGAATTGCTGCAAAAGAAAGGCTACACCATAACAATGCTCGCGCCGGATAAAGGGGTGGTGAGGACGTTTGTGGAAAAATAAAAAAGTCAGGACAAAAGCCTGACTTTCTGTGTCGGGATGACTGGATTCGAACCAGCGACCACTCGCCCCCCAGACGAGTA
>JAUNRY010000112.1 GCA_030539475.1 Bacteroidia bacterium
TTAGCAGTGCTGTTAAATCCTCTTTAGTAACGTTGTTAAACGCGCTTTAAATTTTTGTTGCAGATTTAATCAACCGACAGCGAATACGGCGGTTCGCGGTTCTTTTCCCAACGCATCAAGCGGGGTGGCAATCCGTCAGAGGCTGCGCCGCGCCGAAATATGGCTTTCCCAGCCTATCGGCAAGACACTTCGCAAGTTTTCGGGATGCTCCATACTTTCTTTCCCGTCTTAAAAGAAACAACAAGCCCTTCAAATCCACCGGAATTAAAGGGCTTGTTTGTTCTTAGCTTAAGCAGGCGCGGAAGCGACGAGATTCGAACTCGTGGTACAGTTACCCGTACGGCAGTTTAGCAAACTGCTGGTTTCAGCCACTCACCCACACTTCCAAAAGTTGATTTTCGGTTAAATCGGGTGCAAATATACGAGTTTGTTTTCATCTTGTCAAAAAAAACGAGAGATTTCTCTTTAAATCTTCCTACATTTGTGCAGTTTTAAAAAATCATTGTTGCGTTTATGGAGCAAAAACCGAAGAAAAGAGGCAGAAAAATCATTCTGTGGGCAAGCCTCGCCTTGTTGTTGATTGCAATTGCAGGAGCAATTATGGTAAGGCAAACCATTTTCAAACCTTTTCAATTAGAAGAAACGGCATACATTTATATCGACAAAAAAACCAATTACGAAGATGTGGTTTCGCAGTTGAAAAAGTTGAACTTGCCATCGGAACAAATCTTTCGCATATTGGCCGAAAGGATGAATTATCCCGGGCAGGTAAAAACCGGGAGGTACGCCGTAAGAGACGGGATGACCATGCCCGACGCCATTCGGATGCTACGCTCCGGAAACCAAACTCCGGTAAGCGTTACGTTTAACAACATGCGTACGAAAGAAAACCTGGCCGGAAGAATTTCGCAGCAACTGATGATGGACAGCGTTGAACTGCTGAACGCGCTGAACGATGAGTCCAAAATTAAGGAACTGGAATTCAGCGATGCTACCATAGTGGCCATGTTTATCCCCAACACATACGAAGTATATTGGGACACCGGCGTGAACAACCTCCTCAACCGCATGAAGAAAGAACACGACCGATTCTGGAACGCCGACCGGAAAGCGAAAGCCGAAAAATTGGGGTTATCGCCCTTGCAAGTATCTACGCTGGCATCCATCGTGGAAGAAGAAGCCACGTATGCCGACGAATACTCCACGGTGGCCGGACTTTACATGAACAGGCTCAGAAAAGGGATGCGCCTGGAAGCCGACCCGACGGTAAAATTCGCCATCGGCGATTTCTCGTTGCGCCGCATATTGTTTCGCCACCTGGAAGTGGAATCTCCCTACAACACGTACAAAAACACCGGATTACCGCCCGGGCCAATCCGAATTCCGTCCATTCAGGCCATTGACGGAACGTTGTCGCCGCAAAGCCACAACTACCTGTTTATGTGCGCCAAAGACGATCTTTCGGGGCGACACAACTTTGCCGTAACCCACGCCGAACACGCCCGGAACGCGGCTGCTTATCAGCGGGCGTTGAATGAGAGGGGAATATATTGATGGGCTGTTGGCTGTTAGCTGTTAGCTATTGGCGGTTGGCTGAATTGATCCGGCATTTCTCAAAACTCTATCTCATCCGGATGCATGCCCGTATGGTAAGTTTTGTTGAGTGAACCGATTAATTGCATATCTTCCGGCGTGAGTTCGAAATTGAAGATATCGATATTGGCGGCCTGCCGCTCTTTGTTGGACGATTTGGGGATGGCGACAACGCCTCGCTCCATGTTCCACCTCAACACCACTTGTGCCGGCGATTTTCCGTACTTCGCGCCAATCTCTTTCAATATTTTCTCATCCAACAAGGGAACTTTACTGCTTCCCAGCGGGCTCCATGCTTCGCATACAATGCTGTTGTCGGTGCAATAATCCACCAAATCATCCAGCGTGAGATACGGATGCATTTCTATTTGATTGGCCGCCGGAATAACGCCGGCAACATCCAGAATATCTTCCAGATGGTGCTGCAAATGGTTGCTTACTCCAATGGCTTTTGCCTTTCCCGAGGCGTAAATCGTTTCCATTTCGCGCCAGGCGGAAACATGTTTGCCTTTCACCACCCAATGCACCAGGTAAAGATCTACATAGCCGATATTCAGCAGCCGCATACTCTCGTCAAACGCCTCCTGAATTCTGTTTTTCACTATATCATCGCCCCACAATTTTGTGGTAACGAAAATATCTTCACGCGGAATGCCGCTTTCGCGAACGGCTTTGCCTATGGGCGCCTCGTTCATGTACAGCGTTGCCGTGTCTATATGCCTGTAACCCAAATCAAGCGCGGTTCTCACGGCATTGTAAACATCGTTGTCCGTTTGCCCTATTTTATAGGTTCCCAATCCCAGCATCGGAATTTTTATTCCGTTATTTAATAAAGTATGCTCCATAAATAGTTTAAAAATTACATTTTTTATAGATAGGCTTGCGCGATAAATTCCATTTTCAGCAGCGTTGAATTTATTCTGCGAAAGTCAGTGATAAAAGCTTATCAATGTAAACTGTTACAACAACTCAATTCAACAAACCGGTATTCAATCGCTTCATCACGCTTTCTTTATCCTTATAAATCTGATCGACAAGCTGCTGCAGGGTATCGAATTTTTCATCGCCGCGGATAAAATCGATAAATTCTACCGTGAGCGACTTGTTGTACAAATCTCCCCCGAAATCGAAAATATTCACTTCAACACTAATCTCCGTACCGTTTTGGAGCGTAGGGCGCGTTCCGATATAGAGCATTCCCTGATGAATTTCTCCCTGAAAATGAACCAACACTGCATATACTCCCAACAACGGAACCACTTTGTATTTTTCCCACGCCTTCACGTTGGCCGTCGGAAACCCGATAGTGCGCCCCACCCGGTATCCTTCCACAATTTTTCCCGACAGCGTGTAGTTGTAAGTAAGCAACCGGTTGGCGGTTTCAATTTCGCCCTGCATCAGCAAACGGCGGATACGCGAAGAACTTACATCTTCATTGTCCACGCGCATTTCCGTTGCCTGAACCAGTTGCATCCCCACCTTTTTGCCATGCTCCACATATTGGTCGAAACCGTCTTCGCGGTTGTGCCCGAACCTGTGGTCGTAACCAATCAGCAGCGTTTTCGTGCGGATTTTTTCGTGCAAGACTTTCACGATAAAGTCTTCCGCGTCCAGCATCGACAACTCCGGGGTAAACGGCAGGCTGATGCAATAATCTACGCCCGTTGTGGCCAATTGCTCCAGCTTTTCTTCGTACCCGCACAGCAGTTTGGGCTGATAATCGGCCTGCAGCACTTTTCGCGGATGCACGGGAAAGGTAATCACCGCCGAGGGCAATCCCGCCTGTTTTGCTCCGGCTTTCACCTGCTCAATAAGGTGGCGGTGTCCGATGTGAACGCCATCGAAAAAACCCAGGGTAGCTACCACTTCGGGTAGCGCCGCCTTGCTCTTGTATGACAAATCTATAATTTCCAAAATCTGTTCTTTTGTAAATAATCTTAACGCCTGAACCTTATTTTTGGTTTTAGTATTCAAAACAGCTTCTGAATAAAAAACCCCGAAACAGAATTTCGAGGCCTTGCTGCTTTCTTTATAATATGCTCTAAATTACGCCGAACTTTCTGAATATCTTATCGATATGCTCAATGGCATAATCAATTTGTTCGTAGGTGTGCGTTGCCATCAGCGAGAAACGTATAAGGGTTTCATGGGGCGACACGGCGGGCGACACCACGGGATTCACGAAAACTCCGTCTTCGAAAAGCAGTTTCGTTATGGCAAACGTCTTTTCGTTATCGCGCACGTACAGCGGAATGATGGGCGTTGATGTAGGCCCCACTTCGAATCCGCGCTCTTTGAATTGCTGAATGGTGTAGTGCGTTAGTTCCCAAAGATTTTTAATCCGCTCCGGCTCGGCACGCAGAATATCGAGGGCGGCAGAAGCGGCCGCGGTGGCAGCCGGCGTGATGCTTGCGCTGAAAATATAGGTGCGCGCGTTGTGCCGCAAGTAATTGATTGTGTGATAGTCTCCCACAATGAATCCGCCGATGGAGGCAAGCGATTTGCTGAAAGTGCCCATAATGAGATCTACATCGGGCAGCACACCGAAATGGTCGGCAGTGCCTTTTCCGTTGTATCTTCTGCCCAAAACGCCTATGCCGTGCGCTTCGTCAACCATGAGGTTGGCGTTGTATTTTTTAGCCAGTTTTACTATTCCCGGCAAATCGGCCGTATCGCCTTCCATGCTGAAAACGCCATCCACTACAATAAGTTTCACTTTGTTGGGATCGCATCGTTTCAATTGCCGTTCGAGCGATACCATATCGTTGTGGCGGAATTTGAATTTGGTGGAAAACGAAACACGCGTGCCTTCGATAATGGATGCGTGGTTTCTTTCGTCCCAAAGAATATAATCTTCGCGGCCGGTAACTGCGCCCAATACGCCTTCGTTCACGGTAAAGCCGGTGGAAAAGACAATAGCGTCGTCTTTCCTCAAAAAGTTGGCAAGCTTGCGTTCCAGTTCAATATGAATATCCAATGTTCCGTTGAGAAAACGAGAACCGGCCATACCCGTACCGTACTTCCTGGTAGCTTCAACAGCTGCTTCCTTTACCTTAGGATGGTTTGTGAGCCCTAAATAAGCGTTGGACCCGAACATCAACACTTTTTTTCCGTTGATGACAACTTCCGTATCCTGATCGCTCTCGATAACCCTGAAATATGGATAAATGCCGGCCGCTTTGAACTTTTGCGGAGCATCGTATTTCATCATTTTCTCTTTTAACAGATTCATCAGATAAAATTTAAAATGAGTTTCGATACTTTATCTGTTTCCAAATAAAAACCAAGATACAAAGATACGAATATTTCTCATAATGCGAAGTGGCCGTCAAAAATATATGGCCTGCAAGCAAAGTATATGTGAATAAGACATTTCCGCAAAACGCGACGCAGCTTTGAGGCGGATGCGAAAACTCGGCACGGAGTAAACATTTTGTGGGGAAAAACGTTTAACAACATATCAATTATAAATTCATTTAAAAAAATAACACAATGGTAAGTAAAAAGTTAGAAAAAGCTATTAATGAGCAAATTAATGCCGAATTTTGGTCGGCATACCTGTATCTATCCATGTCGGCTCATTTCGCAAACGAAGGATTGGACGGATTCGCCAACTGGTTTCATGTTCAGTTTCAGGAAGAACAAGACCACGCAATTAAGTTTATGAATTACCTGATTGCAAAAGGCAATAAAGTAGAGTTGAAACCCATTGAAAAAGTAGAAACATCGTGGGAGTCATTGCTGAAAGCTTTTGAGGAAACACTCGCGCACGAAAAAGTGGTTACCGGCCTTATTCACGATTTGGTAGGCTTGGCAAGAAGCGAGAACGACTATTCTACCGAGAACATGCTGCAATGGTATGTAAACGAACAGGTTGAAGAAGAAGAAACCGCACAGAGCATGATTGACAGCCTGAAACTCATTGGCGACAACGGATTCGGAATTTACACCATGGATAAAGAATTGGGGCAACGCACTCACGAGCCGGTTGACACTTCTGCCACGGATTAATTTCCAACTGTTTTTACAATTTAACAAGGAGCCTTACTTAAAAAAGGCTCTTTTTTTGTTAATATTCTGCATTTGGGAACGAGAAAATAAACTTTTTGCTTTATTTTGCATCCAACAAACCGTCACGTATCAAATCAATAAAAATGGAACAGAAATACAAAAAACTCATCAAGTGCCTTGCGCTGGATGCCATTGGAATGGCTTCCTTTGCCGTGCCTATAATCGATGTAGTGTGGGCACCCATCGCGGCCTCCATCAGCTACAAAATGTTTGGCGAAAAACGGGGAAAATACACTTCTATTATCACGTTTATAGAAGAAATTTTACCGGTTACCGACGTTATTCCGTCGTTCACCATTTTCTGGTTTTTGTTTGATTTTCTGGGAATCGGGAAAGAAAACAAAACGGCGAATGAAGTTGTAAATGCCGATTTTGTAGAAATCAAGTAATTACAAAACACAAACTTTATGAATTTCAAACACATCATCAGCAGCCTGCTTGTATTTATTACACTGGCAGCCTGCGCAAACACACCTGAAAAACCGGAAGCGAATTCTTTGCTTTGGAAAATATCGGGTAACGGACTGGAAAAACCATCGTATCTTTTGGGCACGCACCACTTGGTTCCGTTATCGTTCATCGATAGCATTGCGGGTATAGACGAAGCTTTTGAAGCTACGGAACAAACCATTGGCGAACTCGATATGAGTAAAATGAACGAATTGCAGGCTCAAATTATGAGCGGCGCTATGATGCCCGCTGAATACAGCTACCAAACGCTTTTAAACGAAGCGGATTTTCAGTTGCTGGATAAAACGCTGAAAGAACTCATCGGTATGGGTTTAGACCAATTGGGAAGGATGAGACCCGCGATGTTGAGCAATTTAATTTCCCTCACGCTCTATCAAAAATATTACCCTAACTTAGCGGGCGCAATCAGCATCGACCAACACTTTCAGGACGAAGCCACAAAACGTTCGCGGCCGGTGCAATCGCTTGAAACTGCCGAAGAACAAATTTTCGCCTTATTGGGTTCGCAAACCATCGAAAGACAAGCCGAGATGTTAGCCTGTATGATTAATCATCCCGATATGCTGAAAGATCAAATGGACAGGTTGCAAACGGCGTATATGAATCAGGATCTGAAAGCATTGAACGATTTATATGAAGAAGAACTGCCCGATGATCCCTGCCCTACTACCCAAGAAGAAAAAGACGTGATGAACAAAAACCGCAACGTGAAATGGTTGAAAACTTTGCCCGGAATGATGCAGGAAAAATCATCGTTTATTGCCGTCGGCAGCCTGCATCTGGTGGGCAAAGACGGATTGATTGAAGGGTTGCGGAAAGCGGGCTACAAGGTGGAGGCGGTGAGGTAACAAGAAGAATAGGAGAAAAATAGACAGGGCGACTTGACGAGAATCATTGAGAAAATTATCAAAAAT
>JAUNRY010000113.1 GCA_030539475.1 Bacteroidia bacterium
GGAAAAAAGCCTCCGTTGGGCAACAGCATTAAGTTCTTGTTTTATAAACTAACCATTTTCGCACTCATAAAACGCGCTGTAGGAATTGAGCGCGGCAACTTTTTTCCCGTAGCCGGTGCGCCCTTGTCGGACAAAATCAATACATTTATGCAATCCATTGATGTACACCTTATTTACGGATACGGCCTCTCGGAAACAACCGCTACCGTTAGCTGTTTTCCGGAAAAAGGATTCACGATAGGAACCGTGGGGAAAATAATGCCGGACGTGGAGGTGAAAATAGGCGAAAACGATGAGATTCTCGTAAAAGGCAAAACCGTGATGAAAGGTTACTACAATAAACCGGCGGAAACTGCCGCGGTATTTACCCAAGACGGTTATTTCAGAACAGGAGATGCCGGAAAACTGACCGAGAAAAACGAAATAATCCTGACCGAAAGAATAAAAGACCTTTACAAAACCTCGAACGGAAAATACATTGCTCCGCAAATGATTGAAACCGTTATGACCGTCGATCGGTTTATCGACCAGATAGCGGTTATTGGCGATGAACGGAAATTTGTGAGCGCGCTGATTGTTCCTGATTTCGACGTACTGAAAGAATATGCCCGTGAGCACAACATATCGTATGCGTCAACCGAAGAATTGGTGGCAAACAAAACCGTTCACGATTATGTTTTTGGCCGGATAGAACTTTTGCAGGCTCAGTTTACTTCGTACGAAAAAATTAAGAAAATAACGCTCCTGCCGCATCCGTTTACCATGGAGTCGGGCGAACTTACCAACACCTTGAAGCTAAGACGAAAAATTGTGCTCCAACGATACGCCAACGCGATTGATAAAATGTATGTGGAGTAACCGCGGAACCGGAAACAAAACTCCGAACGTTAAACGCTGAACTTGAGAACTTTTTTTGCTATCTTTGCACCGTTTTTTAAAACATTGAAAATGGAATACAATTTCGGAGAAATAGAAAAACGGTGGCAACAATATTGGGTTGAACATCAGACCTATAAAGTAAAAGAAGATACATCTAAACCAAAAAACTACGTGCTCGACATGTTCCCCTATCCCTCGGGTGCGGGGCTGCATGTGGGGCATCCGCTCGGATACATCGCTTCCGATATTTATTCGCGATACAAACGCCTGCAAGGGTTCAACGTGCTCCATCCCATGGGATACGATGCTTACGGGCTTCCCGCCGAGCAATACGCCATTCAAACCGGGCAGCATCCGGCAATTACCACCAAAAACAACATCGCCCGCTACCGCGAGCAACTGGATAAAATAGGCTTTTCCTTCGATTGGAGCCGCGAGGTGCAAACCTGCGATCCCCAATATTATAAATGGACGCAATGGGCATTCATCAAAATGTTTCATTCCTATTATTGCAACCAGGCGCAACAAGCCCGCCCAATCGATGAGCTCATCGAAGTTTTTTCCCAACAGGGTACTTCCGGATTGGATTTGGCCCAAACCGAACCCATGAGTTTTACCGCCGATGAATGGAACGCCAAAACCGAAAAAGAGCAACAGGAAACTCTGATGAATTACCGCATTGCCTATTTGGGCGACACCATGGTAAACTGGTGTCCTGCACTGGGAACCGTTCTTGCCAACGATGAAGTGAGCGAAGGCCTCTCCCTCCGTGGCGGATATCCGGTGGAACAAAAAAAGATGCGTCAATGGTGCCTGCGCGTATCGGCTTACGCACAACGATTACTGGACGGTCTCGACAAAGTGGATTGGACAGAATCTCTGAAAGAAACGCAACGGAACTGGATTGGGAGGAGTGAGGGAGCGGTGATAAACCTCCCCCTAACCCCCTCCAAAAGAGGAGGAACGGACTTCGATGATAAGAAGCCCGGATATTATACGGCAGATAAAGATAGTTGGCATACACTGCAACAAAATGCAAAGATAAATCGAAAATCGCCTACGGTAGCGGAAAATAATCTTTGGAATCAACTTAAAGCGAAAAAATTAGGATATAGATTCAGAAGACAACATCCGGTTGAAACCTTCATACCCGATTTTGTTTGCCTTCAAAAAAGACTGATTGTTGAAGTGGATGGGGGTTATCATCTCTCAAAAGAACAGCGTGAGGCTGACGAATATCGCGACAGCATTCTCGAAAAAATAGGTTATACCATTCTTCGCATTAAAAATGAAGAGGTATTACAAGACATAGAAACAGTCTTGCATAAAATTTCAAAAAAACTCTCGGAACTCTCGGATAATAATCTTGATAAAGAAACATCCGGGGAGCTCTCCTCCTCCTTCGGAGGGGGTAGGGGGGAGGTTTCCGTCTTCACCACCCGCCCCGACACCATTTTCGGCGTAACCTTTATGGTTCTCGCCCCAGAAAGCGAACTGGCAGAGCAACTTACTACCGATGAACAACGTGCCGAAGTGGAGGCTTACATTCAAAAAACAAAAAAACGCACCGAGCGCGAACGCATTGCCGATAAATCGGTTAGCGGCGTATTTTCGGGTTCTTACGCGATGCATCCGTTTACGGGAGAACCGCTTCCGGTTTGGATTTCGGATTACGTGCTGGCAGGTTACGGAACCGGCGCTATAATGGCCGTTCCCGGCCACGACAGCCGCGACTACGCTTTTGCCAAACATTTCAACTTGCCCATTATTCCGTTGATTGAAGGCTGCGATATATCGGAAGAAAGTTTCGACGCCAAGGAGGGCATTATGATAAACTCCGGTTTTCTGAATGGGTTGACGGTAAAAGAAGCTATCGCCACGGCTATCGATGAAATTGAAGACCGCGAACTGGGCGTGCGGAAAGTGAATTTCCGCCTGCGCGACGCCATTTTTTCGCGTCAGCGTTATTGGGGCGAACCGTTCCCGATTTATTACAAAGACGGAATGCCATACACAATTGATGAAAAAGACCTGCCGCTCGAACTCCCCGAAGTGGATAAGTATTTGCCCACCGAGTCGGGCGAACCGCCGTTAGGCCGCGCCAAAAACTGGCAAACCAAAGATGGTTATCCTCTGGAGTTGAGCACAATGCCCGGTTTCGCCGGTTCATCGGCCTATTACTTGCGGTACATGGATCCGCGAAACGATGAAGCACTCGTATCGGAAAAAGCCAACCAATACTGGCGAAACGTAGATTTGTACATCGGCGGAACGGAACACGCAACGGGGCACTTGATTTACAGCCGGTTTTGGAATAAATTCCTTTTCGATTTAGGCGTTTCGTGCGAAGAAGAGCCGTTTAAAAAACTGGTAAACCAGGGAATGATTCAGGGAAGGAGCAATTTCGTGTATCGCGTTAAAAACACCAACACGTTTGTGTCGCTCAACTTGAAAGATCAGTACGATGTAACGCCCATTCACGTGGATGTAAATATTGTGCACAACGATGTGCTGGATATTGAAGCGTTCCGAAACTGGAATCCCGAATACAAAACCGCGGATTTTATTCTCGAAGATGGAAAATATATTTGCGGATGGGCTGTGGAAAAAATGTCCAAATCGATGTACAACGTGGTAAATCCCGACGATATTGTGGAGAATTACGGCGCCGATACGTTGCGTTTGTACGAAATGTTCCTTGGCCCGCTGGAGCTGTCTAAACCGTGGGACACCAACGGAATTGACGGTGTTTCGCGCTTTTTACGCAAACTCTGGAACTTGTTTCACGCCAACGGGCAATTCTCGGTTTCGGATGCGGAACCATCGAAAGACGAGCTGAAATCGCTGCACAAACTCATAAAGAAAGTAGCGTTCGATATCGAAAATTTCTCGTTCAACACATCGGTATCGGCATTTATGATTTGCGTGAACGAATTATCGCAGTTGAAATGTAACAAAAAAGCTATCCTGAGCGATTTGCTTGTTTGCTTGGCTCCCTTCGCGCCGCATATTGCCGAAGAACTGTGGCATAAACTTGGCAACGAAAATACTGTTTGCGATGCCAGCTTTCCCCAATTCATCGAGGATTACCTGAAAGAAGATGCTTTCCCTTACTCCATCTCTTTTAATGGAAAATCGCGGTTTATAATTGAGTTTTCGGCGGACGCATCGAAAGAGGAAATTGAAAAAACAGCGTTGGAACATCCCAATTCGCAAAAATGGCTCGAAGGCAAAACTCCCAAAAAAGTAATTATCGTTCCCAAAAAAATTGTGAATATTGTAATCTGATATGACACCCAAACTTCCCAATTATCAATTAAAAAAGTTCTTTTGGAAAGACTATATCTTTATTCTTTTGGGAACTTTTATGTATGCCCTGGGTATCACGCAATTCATTATGCCTCACATGTTTGTAACGGGAGGATTGACCGGTATCGGCATTTTGCTGAATTACGCGTTTTCGTTTCCCGTGTCGTTAACGGTGTTGCTTATCAATATTGTGCTCATTATTATCGCGTGGCGTATTTTGGGTTCTCAGTTTCTCATCAAAACCATTGCGGGAGTGGCGTCGCTTTCCGCTTTTTTGGGAATGTTTGAAGCGCTGAATCTCGAAACCATTATGCAAAGCGAGCCGCTCATTGCGGGAATGGTGGGCGCCATTTTGTGCGGCGTGGGTATCGGGTTGGTGTTTTCGGTAAACGGCAGCACGGGCGGCACGGATGTGGTGATTATGATTGTTAATAAATACCGAAACGTTACGCCGGGCAGAACAATGCTTTTTCTGGATGTGCTTACGGTGAGCGCCTCGTATGCGATTTTCCAAAGCATGGAAACCATTGTTTTTGGGTTTATCATCATTGCTATTATGACCACATCGGTAGATTATGTGATAAACGGCGTGCGGCAGTCGGTGCAGTTTCTTATTTTCTCCAAAAAACACGAACAAATTGCTACCGAAATAAACTTGCAACTCAATCGGGGTTGTACCGTTCTCGACGCGATGGGCTGGTACTCCAAACAACCGCAAAAAGTGCTTATTGTGATGGCAAAACGAACGGAATCGGTTTCCATTTTCCGAATTGTGAAAGGTGTTGACCCGGAGGCTTTTGTGAGTCAGGCGTCGGTTATTGGCGTGTATGGCGAAGGGTTTGATAAAATACGATAAAAAAGAGAGATACTTACTCCACCATGTAAATTTTCGCGTCAATTTTCAGCCATTTGTTTTTTCGTTTGGCAGATTCTACGCGGCAAAAGAAGGCTTTTCCGGCATCCATGAGGCGAGAAATAACTTCGTTTAAATCCTGCGGCACCCAGCCGATACGTACGTTGTTGTGATAAATGCCGATGGCAAGTTCATCGTATTCGTTTTTGGGATGGCGAATCATTTTCAATTTGGTTTCGGGAAGCAGCTCCGGCTCCAGGGTGTCTATTTCCTTGCAGAAAGTTGTGCCGGCAACGGTAATATCGAGCAGAAAAATTTCGCGCGTGAAGGGTGCGAACGCTTTCACGCCGCCCGAACCGATAAAGGCGAGCAGCTCCGGGGTGAGTTTGGCTATTCCGGTTTCCATTCTTCAAGAAGTGTTATGTAATCGTTGTGTTTTTTTATTTCTGTTTTTAACGTGTCGATTTCTTTTTCGATGCTTTCCAACTCCGATTTTATCCACGCTTCATCCGTTATTTTATTTCGGAAAGTGAATGGAAATTCCATTTCCAACATCGATATCTGCTCTTCCAGCGTTTGTATGTTTTTTTCTAACTTTTCGATAATGTCTTTCAGGCTCGGTGCGCCTGTTTTTGTGCTTTCAGTGTCGTCGTAGTCGAGCATCAGCAAAATTTGTTGCAACGCGGGCAAATCGCTGAGTTCATAGGCAGTTTGTGCCTGAACAAACAAATCTTTCATGCTTTCGGTCAATTCGGGGTTAATATCCGGATGCAATCGCCTGACAATGATGTGGTAAATTTCTCTGAGTTTTTTTGTGTCTTCTTTCGATAGAAACGTGCCGGTGAGATACTCGCTTGCGGCGGCAAGACGTTGGGCTTCCGCTTCAACGCGGCGGCTGTATTCGGCAAATTGCTTCTCTACCTGCCAGTTTATTTCTTTGAAATCGGGTTTTTCGTTTCGGTTGATACAGGCCTGAAGTAACGACAGGCGATGTTTTAGTTTTTGAAGTTCTAACGATAAGCAAAACTCTTCGTACTGTTTGTGTCCTATTTTGTTGAGGTAAAGGGCGGTAAGCAATGGCTTTTCGTGTTGAAGCATGTTTTGTTTTTCCGTAAACAATTTCGAGAATTGCTGGCGTAACTTAGCTCGATATTCGTGCAGCTGTTTTGTTTCTTCCGATAAATCGATGCCTGAGCTGCTTTTGATTCTTGTCCGAAACGCGTATAAAACAACTTTCATATCATCCGGCAAAAAGGTTGAAACCATAAATGCAAATTTATCGGGAATGCCGTAAAAAGCCTCGGCAACAGCACCCACGATGGCGCCAATGGTATCGCTGTCGCCACCAATGTAGATGGCGTTCCGAATGGCATTTTCGAACGATGTGCTCTCCAAAAAACAGGCCAGTGCCTCCGGAAGCGTGCCTTGGCAAGTTTCGTTGAAAGTGTAAGTTTCGCGAATCTCGGCTACGGTTTTGTTCAGGTTGTATCCGAAGTTTTCTTCGATATACTTTTTGATAAACGCCTTTTCTTTTCCTTTTCGGGCAAAGAAAACGGCAATTGCCGCGGCCTGCGCTCCCTTTATGCCTTCGGGATGATTGTGCGTGCATTCGGCGCTGCGGCGGGCCTCATCCAGCACCTCTGTTTCGGTGTCGAATAGCCAACCTGCCGCGCTCACCCGCATCGCGGAACCGTTGCCGAAACTGTTGTACGGACGCGGATTTGCGCTATGCATCCATTTCCGGAACGAGTTGCCGTAGGCTCCTTTGGGATTCGGATAGCGGAGCGCCCATTGGCGAATGGTTTTGCCGTAGTCTTTGTTGTTCAGAATGGCGTCAGCCACGGCAACGGTCAGAACCGTGTCGTCTGTGAAATCGCTCCCAGGGGGAAACAGGTCGAAGTTGTAATCATTTGTGTTGGCGAATTCGTAGGTAGAACCGATAACGTCGCCGATTATTGCTCCAAGCATATGTGGGTTTT
>JAUNRY010000114.1 GCA_030539475.1 Bacteroidia bacterium
ACCGGATGACTTTTGTCTTGCCAGAAACGGTAATTCTGTATGCGTCTGTCAAACTTGCCTGCAAATTCAAATCGATACAACATCCAATCTCTTCTGCTCTCACCGGGAAGCTGAATTTCATCCAATATTCTTTTTGCCGTATAGCTTTTAAAATCACGCACAAAATCACTTATTCTACGTGGCTCTTCAACTCGGCAGATTAAGTGCAAATGATTTGTCATTAAACACCAGGCATACAAAATCAATCCCTTGTTTTGACGACAAAATGACAATGAATCAGCAATGATAATCTTATAATTCAGCCGAGTAAATACATCAACCCAATCCGTAACGGTGAAGGTAAGGGAATAAACGCTGTGCTGGTCTATTATTTTGTAATTTTCGGATGACATAAAGTTGTTTTGTTTTACTCTTCCCCCTCGTTTTCAACGAGAGATTTATGGCCTGTCGTTTACAGCGTAAATTATACGTCAACGTTAGAAACGTTAAACCATTTTCCCCTCGCAGCATGCGAGGGGAAGAGCTACGATTGCAGTGCAACCATGCGACTAATGTACTTGCCGATAATATCGAACTCCAGATTCACTACCGTGCCTTTTTCTATCTGATGGAAGTTGGTCATCTCGTAGGTGAAAGGAATAATAGCCACTTTAAAAGTGTCTTCGGTGGGAGTAACTACCGTGAGGCTTACGCCGTTTACCGTTACCGAACCTTTATCTACCGTGAGGTAACCTTTCTGTGCCATTTCTTTGTCGAAGTCGTACCGGAACGTGTAATACCAACTGCCGCCGGCTTCGGCAACATCGGTGCAAACCCCGGTTTGGTCAACGTGTCCTTGCACGATGTGCCCGTCTAACCGGCCGTCCATTTTCATGCTTCGTTCCAAATTTACTTTGCTTCCCACTTTCAACAAGCCGAGATTGGATCTGTCCAGCGTTTCCTGTATGGCAGTTACGGTGTACGTATCATCTTCTATGGAGACTACGGTTAAACAAACGCCGTTGTGAGCAACGCTCTGATCGATTTTCAGTTCAGGGGTAAACGAGCATTTCAACGTAATGTGCAGGTTGCTTTTGTCTTTTTCTAATGCCACAACGGTTGCGGCTTCTTCAACTATTCCGGAAAACATATTATAATATTTACGATTTTGTATGAGTTTATATGGTTACATGTAAATCTGTAGTTTATTTAGCCAATTGATAATCTTCAATCAACAAAGATGCTGATAAGTTCAACCGGCGTGTCAGTTTTCTAATCATGTCCACGTTTAACTTGCGTCTTCGGTTTAGAATTTCCGAAACACGATTCTTACCGCCAATTTCGTCCACCAAATCAACTTGCTTTAAATTCATCTCTTCCATTCTGATTCTGATTGCCGCGATGGGATCTGGCGACTCAACCGGATAATGCTTGTTTTCGTATTCTTCGATGATTAATGCCAGTAAATCTGCCTCGTCGCTTTCAGAAGTCCCTTTAGGAGCATCAAATAGCAAGTCAAATCGCTCCAAAACTAATTTGTACTCTTCTTCGTTTTTTATTAGTGATACATTCATAGCGATAATTGATTTTATATGGTGTTCGCGTCTATCTGATCATACTCGTTGTGTGTGCCTACAAACCGAATGAAAATCCATTGTTTTTCGTAATTGATTTTGACAATTAAACGATAGCTATTGCCTTTAATATTAAAAGCGACTCTATTGTTTTTCAAAATACTTGCGTTGGCGTACGTATGCTTTACATCGGCGGGAGACTTCCACCCCGCGTTTTGCGCAATATCATACCATGTTTTCAGGTATTGCTCCGATTTCGGATGCTTTTCCCAAAAAAGCCGTAACGTAGATTTTGAAAAGACTCTGCTCACAACACATTAAATTTACGTCAATGCAAACACAAAGATAAAACAAAAGTTCCAAAATTGGGAACTTCTACCTATTTTTTTTCAATAATTTAAGTTCTTCAATCAGTTGCCGTTTTGTTTCATCGCAGGCGGCAATAAGCGGCAACCGGAGTTCGTTTTCTATATAACCCATTTGATGAAGCATACATTTTACCCCGGCCGGGTTTCCGTCTCTGAAAAGCAGGTTTATCGCTTCCGCAAAACGGGCGTTTTCGGCTTCCGCCGTATCCAAATCTCCGGCCAGCGCGTGATGTATCATCTCCGAAAACTCTTTCGGCAACGCGTTCCCCATCACGGATATTACACCATCGCCGCCGGCTTTTATCAAATCGAAAGCAATGGCATCGTCTCCCGAAATAACCGAAAAGCCGCCGGGGCGATTGTCAATTAGTTGCTGTATTTGATCTCTTTTTCCCGATGCTTCCTTTATGGCTACGATATTCGGGCAGGATTCTGCCAACCGAAGTGTGGTTTCGGCCTCCATATTGACACCGGTTCTTCCGGGAACGTTATACAGAATAATGGGACGGGGCGAAACTTCACTCAATGCACGATAGTGCTGAAAAAGCCCTTCCTGATTGGGTTTGTTGTAATAGGGCGTAACGGATAAAACCCCGGCAATGTGGGAAAAATAAGACACTTTCAGCTCGTGAACCACTTCGGCAGTATTGTTTCCGCCCACTCCCACGATAAGAGGAAGGCGATTCTTGTTTTTTTCGATGATGAATCTCACCACTTCGGTGCGCTCGTCGCGCGTGAGCGTTGGGGTTTCAGCGGTGGTTCCCAAAACAACCAGGTAATCTACACCCCCATTTATTTGGTAATCGACTAATTGCTCCAAGGCTTCGAAGTCTATCGATTTATCTTTTTTAAACGGCGTTATCAGGGCCACGCCTATGCCCCTTAAATTGATTTCTGACATGCAAATACTTCTTTTTCTATTATGTATATTCGTGAAAGAACAATACGATTTGAGAATATTTTTGCGGCAATTCCAAATCGCAAAGTTACATTATTTTTACCCATTTCAACGCTAAATTGAAAATTTACCCGCTAAAAAACAACTAAACAAACTATTTTTTAAGGTTTTTTTTTACCTTTGCATTTCTTCAGTACAAGCAAATGGAAGTGAATTTTAAAAAAATAACCTCGAGCTTATATGACTACCTGCTCTCGAAAGGCGCCAAATACAGAGTAGAAAAATTCATGTTTGTTTTAGCCATCTTAGGGTTCATTATTCACCTGATAATTATAGGGTTGTCCAATATCGGACTGATACCCGACACCAACCGTTTTGCCGTATTGCAAAATCCGCTCAATGCCATCTACACGCCGTTTTCAATCATCTTATTTTACGAAATTTATTGCCTTTTTTATTACCTGCCCCGCTCAATAAGTATATACATCGGAAAGCAATTCGAGATTATCGCGCTCATAACCATTCGCGAAATTTTCGAACAATTGGCGCTCCTGCGGGTTTCGCAAGACGAAAATTTCATACAGTCGCAACCCAATTTTCTGTATTCACTGGCCACCATAGCCCTCCTTTTCGGACTTATATACCTGTATTACAGGCTCAATCAACGTCAAATAAAAATTGAGAACAAAACGGGCGGCGAACCCGTAAATATCCCTAAAAAAAATGAGTATTACATTGTAGCGAAAAAAGCGCTGGCCTTAACGGCAGGTGTAACTTTCATAGTACTGGCACTGGTTACTTTGTATGGATGGTTTGTAGGAAACGAGGGCCTGCCTGCTTTGATAATTTCATCCAAACCGGTTATCAAAAACTTTTTCGCGTCGTTTTACACCGTTCTTATTCTTTGCGATGTGGTAATACTTTTGTTATCTTTTGCCATAACGGATGAATTTCATAAAGTAATGCGAAACTCAGGGTTTGTGGTTTCAACTACACTGATGAAACTCTCATTCGGTGTAGAAGGGCTGCAGAGCCACATTTTGGTTTTACTCGGAGTAATCTTCGGGACGTTGATGCTGGCGTTGTATAAAATGTACCGCAAAATTGAAATTCCCGAAAATTAAATTCAATATTTTTCGCCTGCTGTTAACGTACACATTTTTTTATTTTATATATTTGCGGAATAATGAAATAACAAATCAACAAATTTAAAATATGGAATCAAGACGTTCATTTATCAAAAAATCGGCTATTGGTGCAGCCGGCCTGGCCATGGGCAGCACGTTGAACATGTCCGCGAAAAGCTATTCACGTATCATCGGCGCCAACGACAGGCTTGGAGTTGCCATCATTGGCCTGGGGCGCAGGCTGGGCGCTTTTATCGAACCCATTGCCATGAAGCAGTCCAATGTGCAACTCATTTACCTTTGCGACGTGATGGAAAAACAACGCGCGAGAGCCATGCAAAGTTTTTCGAAACGCATTGATTATAACGCGAAACTTGAAAACGACCTTCGCAAAACATTTGATGACAAACAAGTGGATGCCGTTTTCAACGCCACGCCCGACCACTGGCACACGCCCGGTTCGGTAATGGCAATGAAAGCCGGCAAACACGTTTACGTGGAAAAACCGTGCAGCCACAATATGTTCGAGAACGAAATACTGGTTGAAGCGTCCAAAAAACTAAACAAAGTGGTGCAAATGGGAAACCAGCAACGCTCATCGGGGCACACAATGGAAATTATCAACGAAATTCACAACGGCATTATCGGCACACCGTATAAGGCTGTTGGATTTTATGCCAACACCCGCCCCGAAGTGCCGCTCCAGAAAAAAGCACCCGTTCCCGCCGGACTGGATTGGGAACTTTTTCAAGGGCCCGCCCCTCGCCGCGATTATACCCAAGAAACATGGGATTACAACTGGCACTGGTACGGATGGGATTACGGCACGGCGGAAACCGGAAACAACGCCACGCACGAACTCGATATCGCACGCTGGGCATTGCAAGTGGATTTTCCGCTTCGAGTAGATGTAGAGGCCGCCAAACGCCATTTCCCCGACGATGGATGGGAAATGTATGACACCATGGACGCCACGTTCCGTTTTGCCGATGACAAAGTTATCAAGTGGGACGGTAAAAGCCGCAACGGCCATAAAACTTACGGTGCAGATCGCGGAACAATTATCTACGGTAGTGAAGGTAGTGTATTTGTGAACCGCGACAAATATATTTTGTACGATCGTTCGGGAAAAGCAGTAAAAGAAAGTACGGGCGCATCCAACGAAGCCGGCACCGCATTAGGCGGCGGAGGCGATATGACTACCGGGCATGTTATCAACTTTTTCGACACCATACGCGGAAAGGCCAAACTTACCGCACCAATAGACGACGCGGCCATAAGCAACGCCATGATACATTATCCAAACATCGCTTATCGCATTGGAAAAGGGTTTGATATAGACAACAAAACCGGGCGAATATTCGATCGAGAAGCCATGAAACTTTGGAGCCGCGAATACGAACCCGGCTGGGAGCCAAAGTTGTAAAAAATCATCTGAATATTTAGTACATACACCACAGAACCACAGAGAATAATTTATATCTTTGTGGTTCTGTTTTTTGAGAATATTTTATGAGATTTACACCCGAAAAATACGCGATTCCCGATGTACCGATGCAACCTTTCATCGACACCGACGAAATTTGGGATTACATCAACAACACCGTTTCCACACCCGATAGGGTAAAAGAAGTAGTTGCCAGATCGCTCGCGAAAAACCGCCTGAACCTCGAAGAGACGGCCGTACTGATAAACGCTGACGACGCCGAATCTGTTGCACTCATAAAAAACGGCGCCAAAGAATTGAAAACCCGCGTTTACGGCAATCGTATCGTGCTGTTTGCCCCGCTTTACGTGGGAAATAAATGTTCCAACAACTGCACGTATTGCGGTTTTCGGGCATCGAACACGGCGCAGGTGCGCAAAACGCTTTCGGACAACGAGCTCGTGAAAGAAATTGAAGCGCTGGAAGACAGCGGACAAAAACGATTGATCCTCGTTTACGGCGAACACGCGCAATACAGCCCCGAATACATTGCCGAAACCGTGAAAACCGCTTACAGCGTGAAGAAAGGAAACGGCGAAATTCGTCGTGTAAATATCAATGCTGCCCCACTCGATATCGAAGGATTTCGCACGGTAAAAGAAGCCGGTATTGGCACGTATCAGATTTTTCAGGAAACGTACCATCGCGAAGCGTACAAGACCTACCATTTGCGCGGCAAAAAAGCCGATTTCGATTATCGCCTCACCTCTTTGGATAGGGCGCAGGAAGCCGGTTTGGACGATGTGGGCATTGGTGCTCTGTTTGGTTTATACGATTGGCGATTTGAAGTTATGGGGCTGGTTCGCCACACCAATCATCTGGAAGCGTGCTACAACGTTGGTCCGCACACGATCTCCTTCCCAAGAATAAAAGACGCGTCGATGTTGCAATTGGGCGACAAATACTTCGTTTCGGATGAAGATTTTGCCCGATTGGTAGCCATTCTCCGTCTGGCTGTTCCCTACACGGGAATGATTCTTACCGCCCGCGAACCCGAACAATTGCGCAACGAACTTATCCAATTTGGTGTGTCGCAAATTGACGGCGGCACAAAAATAGAACTGGGAAGCTACAAAGAAAAAGAGAAAAATCACGACCTCAACAAAGGGCAATTCCGCATCAACGACGACCGCTCCCTCAACCAAATCATCGACGAACTTTTGGAGCAAAATATGCTGCCCTCCTTCTGCACTTCGTGCTACCGAATGGGACGTACCGGCGAGCATTTTATGGAATTTTCCGTTCCCGGTTTCATCAAGCGATTCTGTTCGCCCAACGCCATCCTCACCCTTGCCGAATATCTGGAAGATTACGCACCCGAACATACTGCCGAAAAAGGATGGGGCGTTATTGAAAAGAACCTGAAAGAGCTGGAAGAAAAAACACAATCGCGCGTTCGCGAAAGGATTGAAAAAATAAAACAGGGAGAACGGGATTTGTATTTTTGAGTTTCGCCACTAAGACATAAAAAAATATTGCGTGAATGTTGACTCACTAAGATTTTGTTTTTATATTTGCAACTGAAAAATGGTATCAATATGAGCCGAAAAGAAAAATTGTTGAAAAG